>JAVWKG010000027.1:0-29724 GCA_036638655.1 Lysinibacillus sp.
AATCTACTACCGTCACACTCAATTCACTGGTGGTTTAAAACAACGTACAGCTGGTGAAATGAAAGAAAAATACCCAACTCAAATGCTTGAGTTAGCTATCAAAGGGATGCTTCCAAAGAACTCTTTAGGCCGTCAAATGTTCACTAAATTGAACGTTTACACAGGTTCTGAGCACCCACACGCAGCACAAAAACCAGAAGCTTACGAGCTACGCGGTTAATATACAATAAGAGGAGGATATTACTTTGGCACAAGTTCAATACATCGGCACTGGTCGCCGTAAAAGCTCTGTAGCTCGCGTACGTTTAGTACCTGGTACAGGCAAAATCGTTATCAACAACCGTGATGTTGCTGATTACCTACCATACGAAACTTTATTATTAATCATCAACCAACCATTAGTAACAACTGAAACTAAAGGTTCTTATGATGTACACGTTAACGTAAACGGTGGTGGATTCACAGGTCAAGCTGGTGCAATCCGTCACGGTATCGCTCGTGCATTATTACAAGTTGATCCAGATTTCCGTTCGGCTCTTAAGTCAGCGGGTCTATTAACTCGTGATTCACGCATGAAAGAACGTAAAAAACCAGGTCTACGCGGCGCTCGTCGTGCACCTCAGTTCTCAAAACGTTAATTCAATGTTTTACAAAAAGCCCTTCAACCCTTGTGGTTGTTGGGTTTTTCTTTTTGCGTGTGCGTATAAAACAACCAAAAATAACACACGTAATATACACATAATACACAAGTAATATACAGCTTTCCCGAGGGGATGAAGTGACATATCAAATTAAATCTATTGCTTTTAACAGCTGCTCAATATCTTTGTGCGTATAGATCTTGTCTGTAATATCTTTCGATGCATGCCCCATAATGCGTTTGATTGACAACTTATTTGCATCGGCATTATCCGCTAAAGTTGCAAATGTATGACGGCAATCGTGCGGCTTGTGTGTCATTTCTAATTGCTTCATGACACGTTTAAAATGTTCGTTATAAAAATTATGGTATTTCATTTGCTTATTTTCATGATTCGTCACTAAAAACTCATGTCCATTCAAAAATAGTTCTTCCACAAATTTGTGGATACTTCTGTGGATAGGAATTAAACGATCTGTACCAGCCTCCGTTTTAAAGCCACCACGTAAATATCTTTCATTGAGATTTACATCTGCCGTTTTAACCTCTACAAGCTCTCCTGGGCGCAATCCTGTATAAATGAGTATTAAGATTAACTTAATGAATTCATCGTTCTCTACGTTGTCCCAAAGTGTTTTAATCTCCTCATCTGTTAAAGGCGATCTATTTGTACCTGAATTGTTTTTACCTAAGTCCACAAAATCCGAATAATCTTTTGTTACTAAATCATTTTGCATTGCATATTTGTACATCTGATTAAACAAGACCTTTATTTTACGCTTCGTCCCATGCGATTTTTTACACGCATCCACAATTTGCTGCAGTTCTTTTTTTCGTATATCCACAAATTTTAGTTTGTGAATACTATCAGCACTTCGATAAGAAGCTTGATAACCCAAAAAATTGGATCGTTCTTTTTCAGTTGGTCCATCAGGATACTTTTCTTTCATCATTTCTTCATAAATTTTTTCAAATGTAGTATTCGCTTTCGTAATGTCAAAAGGATTTTTGTTGTATTCAGCCAATGCTTGCAGCGCTTGCTCTCTTTTTTCATGGTAGCTTAAATACGTATACTTTTGTTTTCCTTCATCCGTATACCCAGATGTAACACGTACAGCAAAGGGCCTACGTCTTTTTCCACTCAATTTAAAAACGGAACCATACCCATTAGGCATTTTCATTTTTCCACCTCATTTTTTTAAAAAGAAAAGAGCTAGACATATGAGCCTGCTCTTTTCCACTTAATAACTAGCGCTAGGTATTAATTAAAGATCTTGTGTGAAACGTATTGCTTTCCCAACTATGCGCGCTGGATTGTCAGCTGTAATAATGTATGGCTCATGATTCGGATTATCAGGCATTAACATCACCATATCACCTTGCCTCTTCACTCGCTTCAATGTAATTTCTGTATCACCATTCACAAGCACTGCTGCAATTTGCCCATACTCTACTTCTGGTTGCTCTCTTATAAGCACAAAAGAGCCATTCGGTATGGTCGGTTCCATACTATCACCTTTCGCTTCTAAATAAACAAGCTTCCCAGATGGCAACGTATCAGGCGATTCATAACGATAGCCGTTAAAATTCTCCTCCGCATAAATCGGATCACCACAAGCTATTTTCCCCATAACAGGAACTTTCACAGTAGCTGGTGATAGTTCTATAACGTTGGTTGGCTTTTCTTCCAATAGAGAAGACAAATTAATATTGAAATAGTCAGCTAACGATTGTAGTGAACCTCCTCTAGGCATCTTTTTTCCATTCTTCCAGTCAGAAACAGTTGAATAGGAAATACCCAAATCACTGGATAGGTCACTAACCGTTTTACCTGTTTTAGTGAGTAGAGCCTCTAAATTTTTTGAAAAAACTATTTTAGCAATATCTTTCAAGTGTTTTCACCTCCTTATAAATCTAACTATAACGCTTTAAGCGCATTTAGTACACAACAAATTGTGCTTTTTAGAAAAAAAATAACGCTTTTAGAAGTATATATGTTGATTTAACGCTTTTAGCGTGATATATTGAATTCAAGAAAACAAACAGGAGGTGGCTAGATTGGAAAAAGTCGTACCAATTTATGTGAAACAAACATTAAAAAGCTTACGTGTACGTCTTAATCTTAGTCAAGACGATGCCGCTAAGGAGCTTGGTATTAGCGTTATGACGTTACGGAAACTAGAAGTGGATTCTAGCGAAATCACTTTTGACATGATGAAAAAAATGTCAGTGCTATACGTTTGCCCATTAGATTATATTTTTTTTGGCTCGTATAACGCTTTTAGCGGCATTCTGACAAATGACGAGCTATCTTGTACAAGCTAGCTATTTAATTGGTCTTTATAGCTGATATGACGGTGGCAACGTTAATTTGATTTGGAGGAGGGAAGCTAGGTGAAGGATTTAAAAATATCTTTTGAGTACTCAAACCTTGACGAATTAAAAGTGTTGCTCCAAAAGGCTATCAACCAAGTGGAGCAACTACAAAAAACATTAAAAGAAATTGAAAAGTTTAAAACCGTAACTAAACGAACTTAAAGACCTAATTTTTTTACGGCATATTCTTCAACAGCAGTACCAAGCATGTCTTCCCAGTTATCAAAATCAGTTGTTTTAGATACGTGACTATCCAATTCATTTTCTGGGATAGCGTCAAATTCTTCATCGGTTTCAGCTTTGAAATTTCCTGAAGAAAGCAAACTCTCTAAAGAATGGAAGGTAGTGTATTTGCTCATAAAATCATGAGTAAATAACTCACTAAAAGGAACAGATTGCTCACCTTCTAATTCTTTTGCAGATTTGGACAATTGCTCTAATTCTTTCTGTAGTTCATCAAAACCATCCATTTTAAACATATGTAATCACCTACCTTTCTACAGGTGATTATAGCAAATTATGTAACTTACAAGGAAGGAGCCAGCGAAATGGATTCCGTTATTGAAAATACACAAATCCAAAATGTATCAGTATCAGATGCAGCTAAAGTGCTTGGGAAATCACCGCAATTTGTACGCATTGGATTGCAACGTCAGCTATTGCCGTTTGGCGTTGCAGTGCAAATGTCGTCTAAATGGACCTATCACATATCCCCCAAACTATTAAAGCAGTATGTTGGTGAATGAAATATATGCATGCGTCAACATGACGCTAGCCTAAAGGAGGAGAACTCATTGGAAAAAATAAAAGAATTTATTGCTAAAACAGAGGAACAGCATTCACAACGGAATGAACTCGGGAGGAAATTACTGGCGACAAAGTACTCAAATTACGCGACAAGTGAATTTATCGATCAAATAAACGGATTGAAAAAGTTAGCGGAAGAATCAGGTGTATTATCTGTTGGAGAAAAAGACGGAGTGTATACAGTGCAACTTGCATTTGAAGTGTTCTCTAAAATTGTTAACGACCCTCAACCAGTCAGTGTTCGCGATGATCAATCGTCTATCTGGAAACATTACAAAACAACTGTGGATGGAATTCACCTTACATCATGTTTATGCGAGCGAAAAAGCGATGCGTCAATCTGACGTCAACCTTAAATTTACGCATAAAAAATGCTTACAAGCACTGGCATGCGAGTAAGCGATACAAAATTTAAAAAACAGTTTCCTTGGCTATATTATAGCAAATAAATAGCTAAGGAACAAGACGGGAGCGTTGTTATTTTGACATTAACAACTATTGAGCACGATGGATTACGCGTACTCACAACAGCGCAATTAGCAGATCCTTTTCAGACGTCAGCAAAAGTTCTTACGCGTAACTTCCAGCGCAATAACGAGCGCTATGAGGCTGGGGTTCATTATTTTGCACTTGCTGGTGATGCACTCAAGCAATTTAAAGCCATGCGACAAGATGACGTTAGCCTAAAATACGTATCTATTTTGTATTTGTGGACCGAAAAAGGGGCATGGTTGCACGCAAAATCGCTTAACAACGATAGCGCATGGCAAGCATATCGAATGTTGATTGACACTTATTACGAGATGACTAAGCAAGTAGATCAACAGCAACTATTAATATCGCACGAACAAATCAAATTAATAGAGGGTAGGGTGGCTGCATTGGAAGAGGCTTTAAAACAGGTAACTTTGCACTCAGGGGAACAGATTCGCTTACGAAATGCTGTTGGTGAGCGCGTGAGCCAATTGGCGAAAGAGAAAGGTGCACGTTCAGTATTGTTTCGAGCACTCTATTCAGCCATCAAAGAGCGATACTTGGTTGGCTCTTATCGAGACGTCAAGCAGCATGAGCTACAAGATGCATTGCGCTTTATATCTAGTTGGAAATGATTGTTATAAAAATATCTATAAGGGGGTACAAGCATGAATTTACTGATCAATGAGCCTCCACTACAAGTACTGCCTAGTTTAGCTGTGCAGATTGGATTGAATGACGCTTTGATTTTGCAACAGATGCACTATTGGGCAGCTCGCTCAAATCACATTTTCGGAAATAGGCGGTGGATATACAATTCAGTGGCTGAATGGCAGAAGCAATTTCCATTTTGGTCCACATCGACTGTTCAACGTACTATAGATCGCTTAGTGGGCAAAGAATTAGTGCTTGTTGGTAATTTTAATAAACTAGCGATGGATAAAACACATTGGTACACCATTAACTACGAAAAGCTAAAAGCCATATGTGATGCATTTAGTCAAAATGACCAAATGCAATTAGTCAAAATGAGTGAATCCATTTCGTCAGATTGCGCTAATCCATTTACCCAAAATGACCAAAGCAATACCAGAGACTACACAGAGACTACACAAAAGAATAAAAATAGTCGCAAGCAAGCTTTCGACGAGACTTCTCCTGAAATGGTTATTGCAAATTTCTTTATCGGTGAAATTCGTAAAAATCGACCTGAGTTTAAAATACCGAACAACTTGACGAAGTGGTGTGAAGATATCGATAAAATTTTAAGAATTGACGGCATGGAGAAAACGGAAGTATGTAAATTGATTCGATGGGTACAGACAAACGACTTTTGGAAATCAAACGTCTTAAGTCCAGCCAAGTTGCGAAAAAATTATGATCAGTTGGTAATGCAGATGCAACAAGAACTTCAACAACAATCCAAGAAACAATCGATAAGCGCAGTAACTGTACCACAACCGCTAATTATCGATTTAAATGCTGGGGAGGATATCGAATGAAAGACATAAACATGGAACTTGTTGAAAAAAGCGTGTTAGCAACTATGCTACAAGAAAATTATTTAATTACTGACAGTGTGATTAGAGAAACGCATTTCACGACGCTTATTCACCGCAACATTTATAAATCTATGAGGCAACTAACGCTAGATAATAAGGCGATAGATTACATTACCCTCTTAACAATGAGAGAGCCGTCTGAATTTGGTGGTGCGAATTATTTAAGAGATTTGAAGGATTACAACAATCCAGAAAACTTTGATCAATACGCAGAAATTCTTTTAGAAAACTGGAGAGAAGGGGAAAAGAAAAATATCCTTCTTCAAGCACAAGTGAAAAACTGGGATATTGGAAAAATCCAAAAAGAGCTTAGCATGATTAACGAAAGCGATACAACATTGAGCACAAGTATAGATGATTACCTTGTATCAATTGGTAATCTACCATACGAACAGTCGATTGAACGAAAAGGCGTACCTACAGGCTTGAATGAGCTCGAAATAATGACAAACGGATTTCAACCATCTGAATTAACTATCATCGCCGCTAGGCCAAGTATGGGTAAAACAGATACGATGAATCATTTCGTATTGACGGCTGGGTGGGCAGGATATTTACCAATCGTATTTTCGATTGAAATGAGTAAAGAATTATTGGTCAATCGAATGATCGCGACTACCGGAAATTTCAATCGCACGAAAATGCGCGATCCATTTAAGTATTTTAGCACTGAACAAAAAGAAAAATGGTTGCCGGCGCTAACAAGGGTACATCAAGCTAAAGTCGAAGTTGATGAACGTGCAGGAGTAACAACAGCAGATATTAAAGCATCCACGAGAAGAATAATTAAATCCAACCCAGGTAAAAAACCAATCATTTTTATCGACTATTTGCAAATCATTAAGCCAGATAGAAGTAGAGGCGGAAGTAGAACGGAAGAAGTTGGTCAAATCAGTTGGGATTTAAAGCAGATGGCAAAAGAATTTAAATGCCCTGTTGTGTGTTTATCGCAGTTGAGCCGCGGTACTGAGGGAAGAGAAAATAAGCGCCCGATGATGAGTGAGCTACGAGATTCAGGAAATATCGAGCAAGATGCAGATGTTATCGCGTTTTTATATCGAGACGATTACTACAACAAAGAATCTCAGAGTAAAGGACTTCTGGAAATCATCACAGCAAAAAACAGAAACGGACCTACCGGAACAGTTACTGTAAAGTACGTTAAAGAAACAGGGAGTTTAATTAATGTCAATTGGGACATGCGTAACAGTGCAGCAGTTACTGGATGATGCGGTTACTTATGACGAACCATTTACAGCGCACATGATTTACTACATGAATCTTCTGAAAAAAATCAATCTTAATAGTCCAGCAGAATTATTACAACAAGTGCAATTAAGCAAAGAAGAGCAAAGCGATTTTCACAATATGCTCAAATCTGACTTGCTCCAAATGCGACCTATTAAAATATTTGCTGTGCAGGTAGATAACAAAAACTTCGCTTTTTATTTTGCTAGAGAAGTGGCTGAAGCAAAGGCTTTACACACTCAATTATTCAAAATTTTGCCGACTGTGGTATACCCAGCGTATGAAAAAATGATTGATCGCGGTTTGTACTTTAGTGAAATCAAAAAGTATAAAAGTTTTCGTGAATTACTACAAGAAACTATCGAATTCCCGAAGTACATTTGCACTCTTGAAAGCAGCGCATAGCAAAATTAAACTATCACACGGTATTGGAGATTATGAAATGGCAGCAACAATGACATTAAAACAAGCAGATAAAATTGCTGGTTTCCTACAACATCTAGAAGGCGCAGAATTTATTGACTGGAATTTTAACGAAGACGACATAACAGTTATAACAGCACGAGATGTCGAAGGAGATCAGTTCGAAATTAAATTCATTCCAAACCAAAAACAAGGAGGAAAAAAACATGTCTAATCATACAAAAATCAATTTAGAAAAATTTGCAGATGGGGCTCTAGCTGAAAAGGTAGATCGCGAGCTCCAACGCGTAATTGAAAATATTTATGATCCAAACACGAATCCAACTAAAGACCGCAAAATTACTATCACACTTACACTATCAGCTGACGAAAAGCGTGAATATATCGACACAGGCATTGATGTAAAAGCTAGCTTAGTAGGATACAAACCAGCGTCTGCGAAGATGATTATGGGCAAGCAAGATGGCCAAGTAACAGCTCGCGAATTAGTTAGCGGAAAAAAAGATCAAATGTTTTTTGATGCAGCTGATGGTGTAGTTAAAACAGACATTGGCGAGCCAGTGTCTGAGGTAGAAGAAAAAAATAAACCAGTAGCCTTTAAAGGCGCGAACTAAGGAGGAAAAAGAAATGATTAAAGAAGCAATTGAAAAAGTATTAAAGTTAGCAAAGCCAACGCAAATAGAGGTGGATGGTCGTAAATTTTATGATCCTGAGTATCGAGAACTAGCAGCAGAGCATGGAGTTGAATCATTTACTGTAAATACGCTCACAGGTTTCTTGGATTATGTGAAGTCGGAATTTGATACAGGTCGTAAAATGATGATTCACATTGAATCACCAACAAAAATTAGTTTATTTGACGCATTAAATTCAACGAATGACAGACGCACATATTTAAGAGCAAAAGCTTTATTGCCGGAAATTCATTTTGGCAAGTGGGTAGATCGCGAAAGCTTCCAAATTATGATGCAAGCAAATTTTTGCTCTAATTTGGACAAATCAGAGCTATTAAAAGTTGTTAGTCATATGACGGTTGGCGAAGGTGCAACTGTTAAGGACAACGGTGTTACGCAGGAAGTGACAGTTAAGCAAGGAATAGAATTAGCGTCAATCGATTTAAAAGAACGCTACGATTTATTACCATACCGCACATTTGTTGAAGTAGAACAACCAGCGAGCGAATTTATTTTCAGAGTTAAAGACGACGGACAGAAACAAATTTACTGTAGCTTGCATGAGGCCGACGGCGGCGCTTGGGAGCTTAACGCAATGCACTCCATTAAAAATCATTTAGAAAAAGAATTAAAAGAGGCAATTGCAGCAAAACGAATTTTCATCGTGAGCTAGTAAGTAATGGCTGCATGACATATCGTGCAGCCACTTTTTTATAAGAAATGATAAATTTTGTGCAGAGAGGATGAAGAGTAAATGTTTATGAGAGATGCAATGGAACTAACGAAAAAGTATGCTGCATGTCCAGAGTGCGGGAATGACAAAGTGGGTGGCGAACCATCACAAGGTGCATTAATCATTGAGGATGAAGTTTTCACACGTAGATGTAAATGTGGATGGTCAGTAACAGTAGATAGTCGAATCAAACACGTAGCAACAATGACAAAACGTAGAGGTAGCAAATTAGTAGGTGGTGTTTACGAAGTTCGTATACACGGTCAACGTGGCCATAAATATTTACCTTTGCTTGAGCTCAAAGAAAAGTCAGGAGTTAAACGCATTGATTATAATTCAAAAATTGAAGAATGGCTTAATAGTAAAGAAGGTCGGGAATGGGCATTAGAAGTACCAGCCGCAAGCCTTCATTAGATAAATATTGTACTGGAAGGTGAAATATGAAAGCAATCACAATCAAACAACCTTGGGCAACATTAATTGCTCTAGGTGAGAAAAAATTTGAAACACGTTCATGGAAAACTAAACATCGTGGCCAATTAGCCATTCATGCAGGTAAAACAGTGGATAAAGAAGCATGTGAAGATATAGAAATTAAGTTGGTTCTAAAAAAACATGGAATTACGTCATATAAAGAATTGCCAAGAGGTTCAGTTGTTGCCACAGCTGTATTAGTTGAATGCCATAAAGTAATAAAAGATTGGTGCGAGTTTGGTGTAGCGGAGACTGATAAGGGGGCGAAAATCGAAGGGGATGAATATTGGTTTGGTTATTACGATGAAGAACGTTTTGCTTGGGAACTGGCTAACGTGCAGGCGTTAGAGGTTCTAGTGCCTGCTAAAGGGCAATTGAGTTTATGGAATTGGGAGCACTAGAAACAATTTGTAGAGTGGGTGGGGCATTGGAAAAAGATACATTTTATTATGGCTTCGCAGTAATGTTGCTACTTGTTATTAAAAAAGACAAAGTGCGTAAAACTGAATTGAAAAAAGAAATTAATAGAATTATAGATGGCATTTACAAAGAATTTTCTTGATGGAAAATTTTTATTTAGGCAGGTGAGGTTCATGCAAAAATGTGAAGGGTGCGGAAATTCGTATAATCCAGATGATTCAGATGCGATTTTTGACGAATCATTCTGCAGTGCGATTTGTGAAGTAGAATACGACGGTTGAGGTGAAATGAATGCAACTAAAACTATTATCTCTTTTTGGTGGAATAGGTGCTGATATTAAAGCTGCTAAACGTTTAGGTGTAAAAGTAAAGACTATAGATTATGTTGAATGGAAAGAAAACCGAGTGAAGGCATACAACGCCATGAATCCCTTTCGCTATGATAAGCAAGATGTTCGTACATGGGATTTGAAGCCGGATATTTTAGTGCATGGTAGCCCATGCCAGGACAATTCAGCAGCGAATCATAATGATGATAAAGGGCGCTCCGAATTGCTACTAGAAACCATTCGAATTATTAAGGAGATGGGCGAGTGGCGACCGAAGTTTGTAATTTGGGAGAATGTTCGTGGTGCATTATTTAAAGCTAAACGTCCCATTTTCGATGAATATTTAAGAGAAATGGCCATGTTAGGATACACCAACAATTTTAATGTCGAAAATGCAATGGATTATGGATTGCCTCAAACGAGAGAGCGTGTCTTTTGCGTATCTGTGTTAGGTAATGAAAAGTTTGATTTCAACAAATTAAGAAAGCGTCCGTTGCGTCCAATGAGCGATTTTCAACAGCAGGAGCATGAGATTGAAAATATCGAAAAATATGTGGTTAATATTCCATCTATGCTCAATAGACTAGAAGATTTAGCGAGTTTAGAAGAAATAAAAGCTAATAAATCAAAGTTTCGTTATATCAAAACGATAACTAATACTTGCAATACGATTACGGAACGTCCAGATCGTTGCCCAGCTGCAGGTGTATTTAAAATGAAGGATGGACGCTTTCGTTACCCAACGGAACGTGAGTGGTGGCGTTTGATGGACTTTGACGATGAGGATTTTGATAAGATGCTAGAAGTATTTCCTATTAAACAGCATAAAAGAAGTGCTACTCTTTACGCTTTAGCTGGGAATAGCATTGCAGTGTGTGTACTTGAAGCAATATTTGAAACGATATTATCGGGCGGTTATGCAAAATCAACAGAGCAGCTACAGCTTATTTGATAATTACATTAGATAAATATTGTTTAGGAAGGTGAGTGCTATTTTTAAGTTTTCTGATGTAGCTGTTTGGCGATGGAAGTTAGGGCAAAAAAGAAATAAGCATTTGTATAACCATTTATATGATAATCATAGTTTTTGGTTTAGATTAGTGAATCGTAATCATATGTGAAACATATTGCACATGAAGGGAAGATGTATGAAATGGAATGTAAATATTGTGATATGGGTTTCCCAACGAATTATGACGGTGATATTGTTTGTGGTGGCTGCGGTGCTGAGTGGGCAGATTGTGCAATCAAAGTTGAAGGTGATGAATAATGCATATCTGTGAAGGATGTGGAAATGAGTATAATCGCGAAGAATCATGCGCAGTATACGACTTTTTATTTTGTAGCGCTGAATGCGAAGTAGATACAGACGAATCATAATCGATAAAAGTTGTTCAAGAGAAGGATTGAGGAATAGATGTACCAAACAACTATTTTTGATTTTTTGCAAAAAGAATCTAGCGAACAAGTATTGAATGATTTAAAAGAAATAATTAATGCACATGGCTATTCTAATTACTTATCAGACAACGCAAAAATTTGTTTAGTACATGTCTTTAGATTGAATCGTTGGGAGCCAGGGACTAGCCAAGTCAGTTTATGTATTTATATCAATGATGAAATGGTTGATTTGAATATCCGTAAGAATACAAGTTCAATTGAATTGTTCATAAGTGAAATTAAGACATCTGAGCATCCTTATTTCCAAGAATCATTACGAAATCTATTCAATGATAAATTTGCAAGTAAACCATTATATACGTTGGCTTACAGATCATTAGATACTGTAATTAATAAATACAATCAATTGTTTTGTAACTGAAGGATGGATAAAAATTGTTCAGTAACAGGAGTGGATATTTTGAAAGTCATAGATTTTATTCGAGATTTAGAATCTTGGAGAGAAAAATACGATGATTTGCGGGGACTTATCGAAGATCAAATTAAAGATAATCAAATTGATGAAGCAGAATTGAACTTTGCGAAATTATTGAAATTAAAATCCATCATAGCTGAAATGGAGAGCTTTGAAATCGACTTTAGAGAAATGAAAGGGGAATGACAATGGAGAAAACATATAAGTGTATTAAAGAATTTGTGTTGGAAAAATACGATGAACATGAATGTCCAATTGAAAATGAACACATGGTTACTCCAGTTGATTCAATTTGGGAGTTGTGTGATTTTGCTTCATTATCTGATATTCGTTTACAAGGTGACTTAGGTTGGCTTGAAATTGATGAAGAAACATTAAAAACACATTTTGAAGAAATTTAATTACTGAACAATATGAGGATTATGCGTAGGAAGAGGGAGTGAGTGAAATGGACGAGCAAATCATACATGATTCAAATAACGAAATTGAACTAACGTTAACAGAAGATTTTTATTATAAATTAAACGCACTAACGATTGACCCTAAAATAGATTTAGAAAAATTGCGTTACATGTCAATTGTCGAAAGTAGTAAAAAGCGATACGGGATATTTTGGTTTAAAGATATTTACACTCGCGGCGGTAGATATTTAGCTAAAGCTCAATTGATGTTTCCGGTGGTAGAATCGCGTAAGGTTGCCAATGCGATTCTTGATGGTTTGGCTGCTAAATTGATAGCTGATGGGCTACCAATCAAACGATAGGTTACTAAGTATTTTGAGGATTATCTGAAAACGAACAGGGAGGGTGGGCAAATACAATGAATACACAAACAATCCAACGTGTTGATGAAAAGTGCACACGAAAAGCAGTAGAAGAAAAGATGGAGAAGTATCGCATGTATTTGCTTACAGTACCAGTCGACAAACTACCAAGTATTACTGCTAGTTATTCTTTAATACCATCGCAATCGAACCAATTTAATAGTAAAACTGAAAACATTGCTGTTGAACGTGCAGAATTAGAACTTGAACGTGAGAAATTTATCAATTGGGTTCACTGCGCCGTATCTTCATTAAAAATAGACGAACGCCAAATTATTATCCGTAGATATTTGCAACAAGAAATAGATACTGATCGTGAAATTTGGATGGATTTATGTATTGGTAGCACAAAGTATTACAAGAAAAAATGGGAGGCTATTTTACGGCTTGCATTTAACTTGAAAATTGAAGTCTATCAGAAGCAACGTGAGGTGAAGTAGATGCGAGTTGATCCGATACGTGACAGAGAACTGTTAGGTAGAATGAAGACATACTTAAAAAAAACCAATATCAGAAATTACATAATGTTTCTGACTGGAATTCATTGCGGTTATCGAATAAGTGATATTCTTCAGTTACAAGTAAAGCATGTGAAAGGTTGGGACATTCGAGGGTTTGAAAAAAAGACAGGAAGCTATCGACAAGTACGCATGCCAAAAGAATTAAAAAAAGAAATACGTGCATACATTGTTGGAAAAGATGAGGAAGAATATTTATTCAAGTCACGTAAAGGTCAGAATCAGCCGATTACACCAAAAAGAGCATATGAAATTTTAAGAGAACTTGCAGATGATTTCGAATTAGAACATATCGGCACACATACATTAAGAAAAACTTATGGCTATCAGCATTATAGAAAATTTAAGAACGTAGCAACCTTGATGAAAGCATTAAATCATTCATCACAAGAAGACACATTAATTTACATTGGAGTTATCCAAGAGGAATTAGATGAACAGCAAGGGAAAATTGACTGGTAACTACACTGATTACTATATTAGTGTAGTTTTTTTGTTGTGTTTTTATATGTCAGAAGGCTCTGAAACGGTCAATGTGCTTTTTTTTAGTAATGTCACATTCGAGAGATTGAGAGGGTGTCAGAAGGCAGTACGAGCGGTAAAAGGCAAGTATGCTGAATGTAATAATATCCCCTAAACTACATATTCAAAAAAATAGACATGAAATAGCAATTCTCTTTTTTATGCGATGTAATGCGTAGGATTCGCGAAGGATTTACGTAGACTTTGCGTAGGATTCGAGTACACGTAATCCAAAATAGCCTGATAAAGTTGTAGTATGCAAGTTTGTACATTGAAAATTGGATATAGAACTTTTATGTTTGGGCTGTCTTTTATATAAGGCAGCCTCTTAATTTATTTGAAAGGAAGTAGCGTATGCGTATTTGCGAAATCATTAGTGATGTAACGTATGCAGAGTTATTACAATTAGCAAAAGGATTAGAGCAAATTAAAATGAACGTGCAGCAACAAAAGAAAAGTAACGAGCAACTAACAAAACACGAACTACATGAGTTGATGGGTGTGAAACGAAATAGGTATTACAAATCAAGCGGCAAGATTAAGCAAAGATGAGAGAACACACAACAGACGCTAAGAAGTTTTATAACAGTAAGTCTTGGAGGAAGTGCAGAACTTCTTATATCAATTCATTAGTCGATGATTTATGTGAGCATTGTCAGTTTAATCTTGGATACATTGTGGATCACGTTGAAGAGATAAACATTAACAATATCAATAACCCAATGATCACTTTGAATCATGACAACCTTCAATACCTTTGCTTGGAATGTCACAATAAAAAAACATTTGGCAAACCTAAAGAGAAGTTACGTGAAGGATTTTTCTTTAATGAGTTAGGTGAGCTAGTGTATAGCCCCCCTAAAAAATAATATTACGGGGATTAATGGAGACCGATTGCCAACCTCAAATATCCTCCGTTTGAGATTCCGTATAACCCCCACCTATCAAAAAAAGTAGGAGGTTTGTAATGACAAAGTTAACTTTCGTTCCAGCCGATTCAGAGCAGGAAACTGAAATTATTCTTAAAGAAAAGGCAATAAAAAAAGAAATAACGAAATTGAAAAAAATATTTTCTGATCTAGTCGGTCATCAAAGAGAAATCGCATTGCGCCTCATTGATGAACTGGCTTTTTTAATTATCGAGATTCAGGAGCTACGACAACATGTGAAATTGAACGGCTCTGTTGAAGAAATGCAACAAGGTGATTATTCAATCAATCGACGTAGCCCTTATTTCCAAAATTATTTAGATGCTGCTAAAACATATACAGGCATTTATAAACAATTGCTCGACATGTATCCGAAGCCAGAACAAAAGTTAAAAGTGACCGGTGAGATGGATGGTCTTCAAAGTTTTTTATCGAAGCATGGTAAATGATGCAAAATTATAATGTTGAAACTCAATATAATTACATCATTGAATACTACGAAAAAATCATGTCAGGTGAAATTAATGCTTGTAAAAGAATAAAGCAGCAGTATCAAATAATTTTTGATTGGTTGACTACGCCAGAAGAAGGCTATGAATTTGATATTCAATTAGCTAGTAAGCCAATTGAGTTTATTGAGGGACTTTGTAGACAAGCACAAGGGACAAAAATGGGGCAACCTTTAGAACTCGATCTATTTCAAAAGGCAAAATTACAAGCAACATTTGGTTTTGTAAATAAAGAAACACGCATGAGACAGATTACTGAAATCATGGATATTCGAGGGCGGAAAAACGGCAAGACTACGGAAAATTCAGCGCTATCTATTTATATGCTTGTAGGGGATGGTGAAGGTTCTGCCGAAGTTTATTTCATCGCCACAAAGCTTGATCAAGCAAAAAAGGGATTTAAAGAATGTCATAAGATGGTGGCACAAAGTCCAGACTTATCTAAATACATTCGGAAGCGTAAATCTGATTTGTATTTTGATGCAACTTACTCCCATGTCGAAGCGTTAGCAAGTGATTCGAATAGTTTAGATGGAATGAACAGTCATTTTGTAACTGTGGATGAATTAGCAGCCATTAAAGACCGTAATATTTATGACGTTATGAAACAGTCCATGTCTTCACGCGAACAGGCTTTAATCAGTTCTATTTCAACGAATGGTTTTGTACGTGATTCAATTTATGATTCGCAATATGATTATGCTTGTAACGTTTTAGATGGGAAAATTAAAGATATTCATTTCCTTTCATTTATTTATGAGCTAGATCATCGCGATGAATGGCTTGATGAAACTTGCTGGATAAAAGCGAACCCAGGTTTAGGAACAATCAAGAAAACCGAAGAACTCCGAAAGTATGTTGAAAAAGCAAAAGTAGATGCTGCCTTCAGACCGACTGTTTTGGTAAAGGATTTCAATATGAAAGAAAATGCGTCTACTGCTTGGTTAAGATGGGAGCAACTTGAAAACATAGCTACATTTAATATCGAAGAAAAGAGCTTCAGTTATGGAATTGGTGGTTTTGATAAATCTGAGA
The DNA here is from genome assembly GCA_036638655.1 of Lysinibacillus sp. Lineage (GTDB taxonomy): Bacteria > Bacillota > Bacilli > Bacillales_A > Planococcaceae > Lysinibacillus. The sequence goes on from JAVWKG010000027.1 coordinate 16,373, forward strand.
CAACGGACTTAACCGCTGCAGGGGTTCTTTTACGATTACCAGATGACCCAAACGTTTATTTTACTTGTATGTTTTGGTTACCGGAACAATCAATTATAAGACGAGCACAAGAGGACCAAATTCCGTATGACTTATTTGAACGATTAGGAATTCTTCGCCCAAGTGGTGATTACAAAATTGATATGAAAGATGTTTTGAAATGGTTTGTTGAACTACGAGAGGATTATGACATTTACATTCCTTGGATTGGTTATGACCCTTGGCATGTTGATGATTCTACACTTGAAAATTTCGAATCTCATTTCGGTAAGAACAGTATGATTAAAGTTCGTCAAGGAGCCGTCACATTATCAACTCCTATGAAAGAGTTAGAAGCAGATCTCACAAATCATAGTATCAATTACAACAATAACCAGCTTTTAAAAATGTGTTTGGCCAATACAGAAATCAAAGTTGATACAAACGGAAATATCGCACCAGTTAAAACACGCGATGCACGAAAACGTATTGACGGTACAGTTGCACTGTTAAATGCTTATACAGTTTATTTAGATAGGAAAAATGATTACTTAAATATGATTTAGAGGGAGGTGTGTTTGTGCAACTAAAAAATCCATTCAAAAAAAATCTTGCAGCTGCCACACCTGTTACGAAATATAAAATGATTGAAGGTATAGGGAATAGTTTCTATACGTGGAGTGGTAATTTATATAAATCCGATGTAGTTCGTTCGGCTATCCGGCCTAAAATTCGTGCAATCGGCAAAACAAAGCCAATGCATATTCGTGAAACAGATGGTCAAATTGAAGTGAACCCAGAGCCATATATGCGTTTTTTATTAGAAGAACCTAATCCAATTATGACGATGCAACAACTTTTAGAACGTGTTATTACTCAGTTGGAGCTGAATAATAATTCGTTTATTTTTATTGATCGCGATGAATTCAATTTCCCAGTAGGTTTATATCCGATTCGCACTTCATCAGGGGAGATTTTGCAGGATAGCGCGGGGAAAATGTATTACCGTTTTATTTTAAGCAAATCTGGTAAGCAAGTAACGTTCAAAAAAGATGATGTTATGCATTTAGGTAAAGATTATTTATCAGATGATATTTTTGGTGATGGCAATGAAGAAACCCTTGCTTCTTTGATGGAAGTTATTTCGACAACAGATCAAGGGATTGTTCACGCTATTAAAAATTCTAATGTGATTCGTTGGCTGTTGAAATTCACAACGCAATTAAAGCCAGAAGACATTAAGAAAAACGTAAAGCAGTTCGTTGAGGACTTTCTTTCTACTGAAGGTGACGGAATGGGTGCGGCTGGAGTTGATGGTAAATTTGATGCAATTCAAGTGAAGCCTGATAACTATGTACCAAATGAACATCAAATGGACAAAACGACGCAGCGTATTTACTCTTATTTCAATACAAACGAGAAAATTATTCAATCGAAATATGCTGAAAATGATTGGATTGCATATTACGAAAGTCAAATTGAGCCAGATGTGCTACAGCTAAGCAATTTATTTACTCGTCACCTTTTTTCAAGGGAGCAAAGGCAAGCCGGAAATTCCATTATGTTTGAATCAGCCGACTTATCATTTGCAAGTTTAACGACACGAATGAATTTCGTAAATAATGCGATTGATCGTGGTTATTTAAATGGTAATGAAGGGCGTAAAATCTTTAAACTTGCACCGATCCCAGGTGGCGATGTTTATGTCCGACGCTTAGACATGGCCCCAACAACAGAAGGAGGTGAGAAAAATGAAGATAAACATTAAAGGGGACATCATTAGTGATCGCCAACAACGTTTTTATGATTGGTTAGGTATTGCTGGGACAAGTCCTTCTAAAGTTATTGCTGCACTTCCCAAGGGTAAGCGTGACGTTGAAGTAGTAGTAAATAGCGGAGGGGGTGATGTATTTGCAGGCTCTGAAATTTACACAGCCTTAAAAGAATATGAAGGTAATGTAACAGTGAAGGTTGTAGGTATTGCAGCAAGCGCGGCATCTGTAATCGCAATGGCAGGGGATAAAATATTAATTTCACCTACTGCCCAAATGATGATTCATAATGTTTCGACGCAATATGTGAGCGGTGATCATCGTAAATTTGCTCATACTGCAGAGGTTTTAAAATCTGCTAACCAATCAATCGTTAACGCTTATAAAGCGAAAACAGGTAAGACTGATGATGAATTATTGGCACTCATGGACAACGAAACATGGTTCAATGCCGAGAAAGCAGTTGAGAAAGGTTTTGCTGATGAAATTATAACTTTTTCAAAAGATGAAAATAAAAACAATCAACTTATTGCAAGTTTTAATGAAACATTTTTAACATCAGAAGCAATTGAAAAGTTAGAAGGTTTAATCAATGATGAGCCAGCAACAGCATCACCACCAAACCAAAATCAACTTGAAGCTCGATTAAAACTTTTAAAACTGAAAGGGGAACATATTCAATGAATGAAAAAATCCAAGAATTATTAAATCAACGTAAAGAATTATTAGCAACTGCTGAGGAAGCACTAAAAGCAGGAGATGTTACTACATTCGATGCAAAAGAAAAGGAAATCCAATCCTTAGATGCAAATATTGAAGAGTTACAATTAAAAAATGCAAATTTAAATGCTCTAAAGGACAATCAAACAGTTGCTGATCTTTCTGCAAAAAATGCAACAGTAGCCAATGATGCGCAAATTGTTGCAACTCTTGACCCAAAAAACAATATGTCAGATGATGATTTATACCAAAACGCGTGGGCAAAAGACATGATGGGATTACCATTATCGAATGACGAAAAGTTGGTTTTTGACAATGTAAATACTGACTTCCGAAATGCTTATACGCATGACACATCAAATACTGCTGTACTAATTCCTAATACTGTAGTTGCAGGAATCTTCTCACGTGCAGAAGAAGCATATCCATTCTTTGGTGATGCTAAAAAATTTGCGGTACCAGGTAAATTATCAATCAAGAAACATACAGCAATTAATGCAGGAGATGCAACTTGGTATGATGAAGATACACCAACCGCTGATGAGCAAAATACATTTGGTGAGCTTATTTTAGACGGTCACGAATTATCAAAAGCAGTTACGGTATCTTGGAAATTACGTGCAATGGCAGTAAAAGACTTTATTGATTACATTACAAACGAATTAGCAGAGCGAGTTGGTGTAGCATTAGGTGTTGGTGCATTACGTGGAACAGGTACAAGTCAACCACAAGGGTTAGAAACAGCATTAACTGCTCAATCTGAAAAACCACAAATTAAAACTTACGCAGCTGCAACAGGTATTGTATATGCAGATATTACAGCACTTATTGCAAAAGTACATTCTTCATATTTAAATGGCGCAGCATTTTATGCATCTAACAAAACGATTTGGGAGAAGCTTGCAAACATTGTAGATGGTAATGGTCGTCCAGTATTTATTCCAGATGCAACAAGTGGTGGCGTTGGTCGCATGTTTGGTTATGTAGTAAAACCAGATGCAGGTGTATCGGAAGGAAATATTGCTTTTGGTAATCCGAATAAAGGTTATGTAGTCAATACAAATGAGCCTTTCAGTGTTACAACTGAAACACATGCTAAAGCTCGTACTATCGATTATGTTGCATACACAATTGTCGACGGTGGGGTATTAGATGAGCAAGCGTTTGGATTACTAACACCAACTGTATAAAAAATTGGAGGAATTATTTCATGAAATATAAAGTATTAAAGCCTTTTGTTGATAGTGAATCGGATGCATATTTTGCAATCGGTTCGCTTTTTTCTTCATCAAATTTAGAACGCGAAGAGGAACTAGGAAAACAAGGGTTTTTGCAAATTACTGAAAATTACAGTTTTCCAAAAGTTGACGAATCATTACTTGCCGAGGCAAAAATGTTGAAAATCAAAGGCTACACAAAGATGACAGAAGAAAATTTAATTAAAGCTATCGAAGCTGTAAAGGCGAAGAAAGCGAGTGAGGGAAATGGAGAATAATTCGCCCCTATTAGAAAAAGTTAAATATGCACTACGTATAGACGAATCTGATCATGATGAGGAGTTAACGGATTTAATTTTAGCAGCAAAGCGAGAAATTATTGAAGGTGGAGCAAGTGCTGAAAAGGTAGTAGACGATGATGAACTAATTCGTCGTGCATGTATCCTTTATTGTAAGGCTAACTTTGGCTATGACGATAACAAGGAACGTTTTTCGCAGTCATTTGAAAAGATGTTAATAAAAATTTCATTGCTAACTTCTTACAAAGGTGATGAATGAGCATGGGCGATAAACGAATTGGGATTTATGGCAACGTGAAATACGAAAATTCAGCTGGCGAAGAGGCTGAACGTTTCGAAAAAATTAAATCAATCTGGGCTGAAATTATCCCTCAAACTGGTTCACTTCAACGACAACAAGCAGATACGATTTTAACTAATGTTACACATAAAATCGTTGTACGCTATAGTGCCGGTAAGGATATTACTAAGGAAATGCAACTTCGTTTTAAAGGTCATATTTTCGATATTAAATTTATTCTCAATCCGTATTTTGATAATGAAAAGTTAGAAATATTTGTCCAGGAGGTGCTTGGATAATGGAGATTCAGGGTTTAAATGATTTACAACGAGATTTATTAAATGCATCAAGAAATGCACAGAGACAAATGCCCAAACTTATGCGAAAAGTGGGGAGTAAGGCGCGTGTTGCTGTAGCAAAAAAATCACGCACATTGGTTAAGAAAAAAACAGGTAATTACCAAAAGGGATGGAAGCGCGGAAAAGTATTTGTTGGTTATGATGGTGCCTTGACTATACGAGTTTACAATGGTTCACCTCATGCTCATTTGATTGAAGATGGCCATAGAATGGTTTCTGAAAGCGGAGAGGATTTAGGGATATTCGTGCATGGGAAAAAGGTGCTAAAGAAAGGGATGCAAGAATTTGACGCAAGTGGTGTACCACAAAAAATGATGAGTGATTGGTTAGATGATTTATTGGAGCAAAACCGCCTATGATTACGCCACTAGACATCAAAAAAGCCGCCAATACTTTGCTTAAATCTAAATTCCACCCTGTACCTATTAAAGCGCAAGATGTTTCAAAAGGTTTCGCCCGCCCGTCTATCACTGTAGAAATAGACGATGTGAAAATCGCAACACTAGATACCCAAGTTGAGACAAGCCTAACAGTTCGAACATATTACTTCCCTGATTTTAAAAATACAGATGAATCATTAGATATGTTGAATATGCAATTTGCTGTCGCGATGGCATATGGGAATAAATTAAATGTCGACGATCGTTCGTTAGATGTAAATGAGCCAGAAGGAAATATTGTGGACGGTATTCTTGTTCATGAATTCGATATGTTATTTTATCAAGCTGTTGAAGAAGCATCTACTGCAATAATGGATACAATAATTTACAACGGAAAGTGAGGTATCTCTATATGGGATTGCCAGAAATTAATATTGCGTTTAAATCGAAATCGGTTAGCGCAATTACACGAAGTGCGATGGGTATTGTCGCGCTTATTTTGCGTGATGCAACACTAATTCCAGCTGCATCAGTTGTAAAAATTAAATCTGTAGAGGATTTAAAACCTGCTGATTGGACTGCTGGAAATCATGACTATATTGAAAAAACGTTGCTTGGCACACCATCACAGGTTCTAGTTTTGCGCATTGGTGAAGAAGATTTATTTGTTGATGCACTTAAAAAGCTAGGAGCATTGAAATTTAATTATGTAGCGGTGCCAGGTGCTACGACAGAAGAAACTGCAACATTAGCTTCTTGGATTAAGTCGAAACGTGCTAACGATAAGAAAACATTAAAAGCTATCGTGGCTAATCAGGAGGCCGATGACGCGGGTGTAATCAATTTCACGACTGGAGGTATTGTAGTAGGTGATAAAACGTATACAGCACAACAGTATACAGCGCGAATTGCGGGTATTTTAGCAGGCTTACCATTTACCCGTTCGGCAACGTATTTTGTTTTACCGGAAGTTGATGAAATCGAGGATCACGAAGACGCAAATGCAGATATCGATGCTGGTCAATTAATCCTTGTAAATGATGGTGAAAAGGTGAAAATTGGTCGCGGGGTTAACTCTCTAACAACGTTGACAATCGATATGAAAGCAGATTGGAAGAAGATTAAAATTGTTGAAGTGATGGACATGATTACTGATGATATTCGAGATACTTTCAATGACAATTTTGTTGGTAAAGTCCCGAATATTACCGATAATCAATTCCTGTTTATCATAAGTGTCAAATCATATTTTAAAGGATTGGCAAACGAAAGTATTTTGGATGTTAATTACGACAATACAGCTGAAATTGATGTAGCTACGCAACGTCTAGCTTGGGAAAGTACTGGAATTGATACAACTACATGGGATGAGACGAAGGTGCGTCTAATGACATTTGGTTCAGCTGTATTTTTAGGTGGCAACGTCAAAATTGTAGATGCTATAGAAGACTTGGACTTCAACATCTTTTCAGCATAAAAAGGAGCGATGTTAAATGGCGAATGTAACGAAGAAAGCGGGTCGCGTTATTAACGGAACACATGGTGCCGTTTGGATAAATGGTCAAAAATTATTTGACTTGGAATCGATTGAATTGAAAGTATCAATTGAGTATGAAGATGTTTATTTCCCTGAAGATACGGGTAAATATCGAAAATTCATGGGTTGGGTTGGCGAAGGTAACCTTGTACTTAAAAAGATGTACACACGCGGAGCTAACTTATTAGCAAAAGCTGTGAAAACAGGTCAAATGCCGGACGTTGAAATCACAACTCGTTTAGCAGATCCCGATTCATACGGTGTCGAACGTACTTCTGTATCAGGTGTCACATTTAATGAATTTTTGCTTGCTAAAATCGAGCAACGAACATTGTTACAAGAAGAAATGGGATTTGAATTCGGTGATTTCGACTTATTAGAAACAATCAAGGAACAAGAAGGTATTGCTGCATAAGCATAATCAGCAAGGCGTGATTTCGATTGCGCCTTTTTTATCTATTTAAAATTCGGAGGGATACACAATGACAGAACGTAAAACAGTGAAATTAGAAGATTTAATCAAAGAGAAATTGCGCTTGAAACTAGACGGTGATCGTAAAATTACACAAAGTTTAACGATTCCACGACTTGAAGCGGATATTGATATTGAAGTGATGAAATCAGATGTAACTGATTTTTTAGATGTTGCACACGATAAAGATTCGACGGACGAAATATCAGAAGCAGCTGGGCACAATTTAATTTATACAATTGTTAAAGAACCAAACTTACGAGACAAAGAATTGCAAGAAGCATACGAATGCAAAGAGCCTACTGACATCGTTCCAGCATTGTTTACTGACGGTGAAATGTTAGATATTATCGATGTTGCCATAGATGCAGTGGGTATGCGAAAAGGAACGGTTCAAGTGGTTAAAAACTTAAAAAACTAATCGAAAGTGATGATGAATTTTATTTTTTTCATCACTATTTACAGAAAGGTTTTCACCCGGAGTATTTGGCAGATTTAAGCTATTATACAAAACAATTTATGGTTGCTAGCTTAGATATTGAAATAGAAAAAGAAAATAAGTTGAGTGAAATACGAACAAAGATTTTGAAAGAAGAAAAAGGATATCCCGTCGTTACATTTTAGAGGCAAGAAGGTGATTATATAAAATGGCAGGTCGTGTTATATCCGCAGTATTAAAGTTTAGAGACCAAAATTTCGCAACTGGGTTAAGAAATGCAAATCGTCAAGCTGGCGATTTTGGTCGAAGTGTACAAGTTGTGCAAAATCAAGTTGAAACTATGTCACGTAGGGTTAAGTCAGGTTTTAAAACAGTTGGTGTAGCAGCGGGCGCTTTGGGCGCGGGTGCTGTTGCAGCACTTGGCGCTTCTGTAGCCTCATCCATCATACAAATGGATGAGGCTTTTAATAAATTGGAAGCACAAACAGGCGCAACTGGCACACAATTAGCGTCATACAAGGAATTAGCAAAAGAAGTGTTTGTGAATGGTTTTAGTGAAAGTCTTACAGAAGCAAGCACATCCGTTGGTAAATTAGCGAATACATTCAAAAACTTGAGTAGCGCAGACTTAGCGGCTGCAACAAAAGGTTCCTTTACAATTGCTAAAACATTTGACCAGGAAGCGACAGAAGTTGGTCGCGCTGTAAAAGCGATGACAGATAACTTTAAAAATCTTGACCCGACTGGCGCAACTGATTTAATTACTGTAGCATTTCAAAAAACTGGTGACTACGCAAACGATTTATTAGACACTGTGAGCGAATACAGCGGCTATTTTTCAGCCGCAGGAATGGACGCTGAACAGTTTACTTCCACGCTTATTAAAGGCGCAGAAGTTGGCGCATGGAATATTGATAAGGTCGGCGATGCAGTAAAAGAATTTGGTATACGCTCAATTGATGGATCTAAAGGAACTGCCGAAGGGTTTGCAGCAATCGGATTAAATGCTGGTGATATGGCAAAAAAGATGGTGCAAGGTGGAGAATCTGCAAATCAAGCCTATATGGCAACAATTGCAGGTCTCGCGAATATGAAAGATGAAGTAGCGCGAAATCAAGCTGGTGTAGCTTTGTTCGGTACCCAGTGGGAAGATTTAAAAGGTGATGTAGTTTTAGCTATGGCTGATTCAACATCTGCTGTAGATGGATACCAAGGAGCTACAGAACGAGCTGCTACAGCTTTACAATCTGGCGCAATTGCACGTATGAAAAAAGCATGGAGAGGTCTTGTTACTGACCTAGCGTCAAGTGCAGATGGTGGCGTAGGTAAAGAATTTTTAGATGGACTAGCTTCAGCGGCTGAAAATGCCGTACCGGTTGTTTTAGATTTAGCTGATAAAGCGATGTCATTCGCGAACACAATTAGGGATAATTGGCCGGTAATACGAGAAACCGTTATAGGCATTACAACTGCAGTTGTAACATTTAAACTCGCCATGTCTGCAATGACAATTATTAGCGCCGTGAGTGGTTTTATACAAGCCTATCGTGCAGCTTTAGCAGCAGGAACCGTTGCACAATGGGCAATGAATACCGCGATGGCAGCGAATCCGATTGGTCTCGTAATTGCCGGCATCGCTGGTCTTGTAGCGATTGGTGTAGTACTGTATCGTAATTGGGATACTGTACGAGAAAAGACAGCTCAACTGTGGGACAAGTTAGGATCGTTTACAGGTGTAGCAACAATTATTCTTGGACCTCTTGGTCAAATAATTAGGGCAGCTGTTACAATGGCAGATAATTGGGACAGTACTAAAAGCGTTTGGGAAAACGTTTGGAACGGAATTAGAATTTCAGCAGCTAATTCGATTAATGACGTAATAGGTAGTATTAATAAATTAATTGGAGCAATCAATAAAATACCAGGTGTAAATATCCCGATTATCCCTAAAGTAGAATGGGGAAATGTAGCTTCTAAGACCAAATCAATATCAACTGCAGGACCAAATATGGGTCCTCAACTTGCTTCATTCGACGTCGGTACAAATCGAGTTGCACGTGACATGACAGCTAATATCCACAAAGACGAAATGATTATTCCAGCTCGTCAAGCAGCTAAAATACGTGCAGGTGGGGGCACAATCGATAATATCGACAAGTTAATTAGTAAACAGCCGAAAGTAGTTAGTCAGACTACTTCATCTGCTGCTATAACAAGTACACCATCCGGCAACACGTTTGGAGATATCTATATTACTGCAAAAGGTTTAACTGTTGCTGAAGTTGTTGGGGAGCTTGTACCGCAATTGAAATTAGTATTGGCCAATATGTAGGAGGTGGGATAGTGAATATTACTTTTATGTCTATGGATCGTAGCGAGATGTTGGAATTGCCATTTGTTCCACCCGATCTACGTTGGGACAATGAAAAAAATAATTTATTCATGGATACGCTCAGTGGTGAGCTTATTTTTTATGGTAAAAATAAGCTCACTAAGTTATCCATAGAATCCTTTTTTCCGAATAAGCGCTACAGTTATGCTAGAAGCGATGTACGCGGACAAGAAGCAGTAGGTTTTTTCACTCGCTATAAAAATGAAGAGAAACCATTACGCATGATTATTTCAAGTGCTACAGGACGTGGATTGTTAAATATATTAGTAGCCATCGATAATTTTAATCATGGTTATGATCGTGTAGGTGACACACCCTATACGCTAGATATAACTGAATACATTCCGCCAAAAATCAGCGCGACTGTACAAAAAGCTACAACGGCTATAAAGCCTGCCCCAACAGCGGGAACTACTCGTATATTGCATAAACTTCATTCAGGTGCATATCGTACGCAATCCGACATGAAAAGTGCTGTAAATAAACTTAGTGCTTTAAAAGTAGCGAACAAGGATTACATTAAAACGTATAACAAGGGACCCAATGAGTGGTATTGGGAAACGGGTACTTATACGGATAAAAAAGTTGCTGCTAATAGCAGGCAAAAAATCCTTAGTGCTAAAATCGCGAAAATTGTTCATCTACTAGAGGTGAAAATCTAATGTTTAAATTATTTATTGGTGATTTTGATGTAACTAGAGTAGTTGGTGATGTTTCGTGGTCAGATAGCATTGATACACTGGGTACCCAACTTACTTTTACACTCGGATATGGAACAGATGTAATTTGGAAAGGGTGGGAAATAGCACTTGAAGGACGTATAGTTACTTTGTTTTATAACAACACAATTGTTTTTACTGGCATTTGTGTTGCTATAGATCGAGATGGCGCTACACCAAGAAAAGTTACAGCTTTTGACTATGCTTTTTATTTAAATAAAAGTGATACTATTATTCAGTTCAAAAAAATACCTGCTTCACAGGCTCTCAAAAAGTTACTAGATAAAGCGAAAGTGCAGTCCAGTATCGTGAATATTACACATCAGATTACACACACTTATCGTACAAATCCAGCTGAAATCCTCAAAGATATTCTTAGCCAAGCAACTGCAGCTACAGGCATAAAATATTTTTTTGAAATGCGCGGTAAAGTTCTTCATATTTTTACAGCTATTAGTATGGGTCGTGAATATACTAATTTAGATGTTATAAGCCCTAAACGTTCCACGTCTATTGAGGAAATGCGTAACTCCATATTAGTAGTATCCAATAAAGAGGATTCTGTTAAAGTCGAGGCATCTGCACAAGATGCTAAAAGTATTAGTGGTTATGGGTTGTTACAGAAGGTGCATGAAATTGATGAAAATGAAGTGGCCAAAGCCAAGAATGTAGCAAATCAACAATTAAAAGCTTTAAATAAAGTTGGCGAGACAGCTTCATTGCGATTACGTGGAGATATTAATCTACGTGCAGCACGTATTATACAAGTTAAAGAGCCAGTGACTGGGTTAATTGGCAGTCGATTAATTACTAATTGCGCTAATGTCATTGAATCAGGTAATCATTTTGTGGATTTGACGTTGGAGGTAATGTGAATGCAAAAAGAATTGATTGAACTTGCAGAGATGTTTAAAAATCGTGATAATCCTAAAGCGAATTCAGATTATCTTGGTAAAGTCATTAGTATAGCACCTTTAAAAATTTCAACAGCGCCTGAAATGTTTTGGGAAAAAGATGAACTTATTTTGACTGAAACATATAGTCGAAAAATGAAGCAAGGCGATGAAGTTATCCTTATTCCGTTACCATCGGGCCAACAATTTATTGTAATTGACAAGGCGGTGAGGTTGTAATGTTACCAGAAAATGAATTAAATATTGAAGCATTAGTAGAAGCGCCTTCCATAATATTTGACGGAAAGGCGTTTTTATATGATTACAAAAAGCAAGATTTTGTTTATCGAAATGGCGCACCTGTTGTTTTAACAGGTCGCAGAGCATTAGAAGCATGGATTGAAAAAGTTATCCGCACCACCCGATTTAAATATGCTGTACATGATGATATAGCATACGGTATCAATATTGAGGATTTGATTGGTTCATCTTTTCCTAAGTATTTAGTTGAATCTGAAGTTGAGCGCGAAATAACAGAAGCTTTGCTAGCTAATGATTATATCGAGCGTGTATCTGAGTGGGGGTTCGAGTTCGATGGGAGCTTAGTTAGTATCACGTTTACTGTGACATCAAAAGAAGGTGCATTTGACATGAATATGGAGGTGGCTCAAGTCGCATGACAGTAAAAGATATTCAAACGAAAATGCTCAGTGAAATTAGCGACACTTTTGATAAATCGGACGGTGGTTTTACGTATGATGTAACTAAATCAGTAGCAGTAGCGCTTAATGATCAGCGAAATGTAGCAGCAACTACGCTAGATAAAATGGACGTTGATAATTTAACTGATGATGAATTAGAGCGTTTTGCTTATCAGCGCGCAGGAATTGAACGAAAGCCAGCTACGTATGCTACTACGCAAATTTTGCTAACGGGTTCTGTTGCGGCGGCGGTTAATGTTGGTGATTTAGTAGCAGCTGATACCGTGTTTTATGAAATTTTAGATGATGGTGTACTTGATACAAATGGTCAATTATACGCGAATGTAATCGCCCAAGAAATTGGTGCTGCTGGTAATGTTCCAGTTGGTGCTATCAATAGCTTTCCGCAGACTTTGAGTGGTATAACATCTGTTATTAATCTAGCGGCAGTTACAAATGGATACGCTGCTGAATTAGATGATGACTTACGTCAACGTTACTACGATAAACTACAGCGTCCTGGTAAAGCGGGGAATGGATACCATTATAGAGAATGGGCTTTATCTGTTGTAGGTGTTGGTAAGGTAAAAGTATTTCCTCTTTGGGACGGTCCGTTAACTGTAAAAGTAGTCATCATTGATTCAAATATGGAAGTGCCATCCGCGGATCTTTTGACCAGCGTAGAAAACTTTATTAATGCAGAAGGACCATTTGGCGCAATTGTAACAATTGCCCCTGCAGAAGCACTTGTTATCGATTTGAGCGCCACTTTAATTTTAAGTGAAGGTTTAAGTGTCGATGATGTGAAATCTGCTATAGAAGCTAAAATAACCACTTATTTGAAGTCATTAGTATTCGAAGCTGATTATGTTTCAGTTGCTCAAATAGGGCGTGAATTGTTATCTGTAGAAGGCGTGCTAGATTACACAAATTTATTGCTTAACAATGACACAGCGAATATTCTGATTGGAACAGTACAAATGCCAGAAATCGGAACGGTGATTCTCATATGATTAATCAATTAATCAAAAGCATACCACTGTATGAACGTAAGTCAGCGCTAATAAATTCCATTTTTTATGCGGCAGCAAAACAGCTTGAAACATTGAATACAGACAACATGGGTAACTATGATGAATTATTCATCGATACTG
>JAVWKG010000028.1:0-7715 GCA_036638655.1 Lysinibacillus sp.
TGAAGAAGAAGCGACAGAAATGATCGTAATGGGCTTCATCGAGCCATTCACAAAAGAATTACCAATGGAATACGCAGTAGAAATGAACCGTCTTATCAAATTTGAGATGGAAGGCAGTATTGGATAATACACCTTAAGTGCTTGATATATAAGAGGGTTTAAGAGGTTTTGAATAGGTGAGGAAAATCAGTTGTGCCGATTTTGTGCCGATTCAGACTGTGTTTTTTGTAGGAGGCGAACTTTTTGAGTTCGTCTTCTTTTATTTTTTTGCGATGTCTAAATACGTAACAGATATAGTTTTAATTGTTTTATGCCCTAGCCGGTCGGTTACGAATTTAATATTTGCCCCTGATTCCACTAAAAGAACTGTATGGGTATGTCTGAACCTATGTGTACCTTTATATCCCACACTTGATTTCTCATTACAATTTACATATACACCATCCCCTTTTTGGGGGATTTATGTTCTTTAAATGGTTAAAAAATTTTACGTTTGTTTACACCTGTAGAAGCCTCTTGGAAGTGAGCAGTACGCGACGATTGAGCATCTAAATAAAAGTCTAAGACCTAAGATAGCTTAATTGTCGTCTTGGTCATTTTTCCCTGAACTTTTATTATTAGAAGCCCACATGTAAAAGAACATAAAGAACAGTGTGAAGGTAGTTTTTAATATGTTACTAAATAAGTTTAATTTATCAAATTTAAAATAATCATATGCAGTAAAAGAAATTAACATAAGGATAAAACCTCCAACAACGATATGGAATTTTCGAATACCTATCCAACCTTTCTGTTTTATCTTGCTAATAACAGTATATAATCGAATCAAATAACATAAAAGGGTTTAAATTACATCTTAAAGATGTATAAAGGTGAATTTACAGAAGCAGCAAAGAGGTTCTAATAGAACATTTACACGAATCGAAACGGATATTATAAGCCCGATAAATCATATGAGTTCTATATGTTGTTCGAAGATTCTAGAGAAGCCTTATCATTTAAATAGTTCAATCGTCGTTAAATCTTTACTTATTGAAGCAATAAAATTAAATCAGGTTACAATTGGGGAATTTGATGAATTTACAAGAAATGTATCAAAGTATCAAAAAGAGCATGATAAAATCGGGACATCTTTACTCAAAGAAGCTGACAAACAAGAGTTAAGAAAAATGTTTGGTAGTAAGTTGGATGAATTCGTAAATTCATTAATCGAAAATCTCGAAATGAAAATAGAAGCAAATACATCTGTAGAAAAAGAAAGATTAATAAAGAAAATAGATGAATTGTAAAAAGTAATAGAAAACTTTGAATCCGTAGATTAGTGCTACGGATTTTTGTTATGATTTCAAACAAACTACTAACAAAATAGGGTTTTGAAATAGAAGGTTTATTAAAAAAGTAGACGTATCAAAATTATGATCCAAATGACACATCTATATATTCTTTAATAAAGTGGAGATTAATCACTACGGTCGCATAAATGTTGATTGAACTATCAGACTGGGTGTTTTTACACTTAAGAGAAAAAAATAATCACACCAACAGGTTTTTTGTGTGTATATAATGGTTTATAAAGGGAGGCGTTAGGATGAAAAAAATAGTATCATCAATTTTAGCTTTGATTTTAATAATTAGTATGGGGTTCCCAACCGAACAAGCAGAAGCAGCACAAGTCTTCAGTGACGTGCCAGTCACGCACTCTAACTATGAAGATATTAACTATCTACTAGATAAAGGTGTCATTAGTAAGAGTAGTAAGTATGGTGTAAGTGATATCGTAACGCGTGAAGAAGTTGCGGTTATGGTTTCAAAAGCAGTAGGGTTAGACGGCACGCAACGTGCTACAAAATTTAAAGATGTGCCAACATCACACAAAAGTAGCGGGTATATTCAGTCGGCTGTTGAAGCTGGGATTATTAAAGGTTATGACGATGGCACATTCAGACCAGCTACAAAAGTGACACGTGGACATATGGCAACATTCATTGCTCGTGCATTTGATCTGCCGTCAGGTAATAAAACATTTAAAGACGTACCTGTTAATCATACAGCCTATGAAGCGGTAAAAGAATTGGCCGCAGCAGGTGTTACAACGGGTTACGATGACGGAACATTTAAACCTCAAAACAATCTAACACGCGGTCATATATCAGCGTTTTTAGCTCGAGCGATGAGATATAAAGAAGGTTCGGTGAAACCACCAGTTACCAAACCTGACCCAAAGCCACCTGTTACAGAATACTTTAAAAACTGTACAGAGTTGAAAAAAGTATATCCAGATGGGGTACAGGTAGGGCATCCGGCATATGTGGAGAAAATGGATAAAGACGGTGACGGCTGGGCTTGTGAAAATTAATGAGCCAAATTTACCTTTTGATAATGTTAATATCCATCGACATTGATAAATAGTAAATAGAGAAAAGACCATCTGTTATTGAGTTACCTGTAATACTGTTGCTTGAGATATCGTTTTGCATGGTAACGTGCCAATTTCACGCCGACAGTGTTCGAAAAGAATGAAATTGAATAAAAATCATAACTTGAAATCCGTTGATTTTGCCGACCTTCTACTAGGTATATATTGTGATTTAAAAACCGTCTCATCAACTTTGAGATAGAAAGTTCTATTGGCTCATCAACACGTGTGGGTAGACATATGAGGCTGTCCTCAAAATAAAAACAGTATGCGCATCTGCATACTGTTTTTATAATATGCAGGTGAAAACCCGCGAAGATTCCTGCGGGAACATTATTTGAGCTGAAAGCGTAGCGAATTCTCACCATATAGAAAGTCAGTTGCAGTGCTTAAAGAGACTTATAGGACAGTCCCGTATTTTTTGTCGTGAAGGCATTCGTTTTTCGATAGTGTATGCTATGATTATGTTACATAAAGGGAGGTGGTCACTTGATACGAATAGGTTTAACAGGATGGGGCGATCATCCTTCGTTATATAGTGTTGTTACTTCTGCAAAAGATAAATTATTCGATTATAGTGGCCATTTTTCTAATGTTGAATTGGATACATCTTTTTATGCGATTCCTTCGAAAGTGAATGTTCAAAAATGGTGTCTGGATACGCCAGATAACTTTCGTTTTGTTGTAAAAGCGTATCAAGGGATGACGGGGCATTTACGTGAAGATATTCCTTATGAAACGAAAAATGATATGTTCAATGCGTTCATCGAATGTGCCAATGAATTCAAGCAGCATGGCAAGCTCGCAATGTTGTTGGTGCAGTTTCCACCATGGTTTGATTGTCAGTCGAAAAATGTGAAGTATTTGCTTTATGTTAGGCAACAATTAAAGGATTTTGATGTGGCGATAGAGTTTAGAAATAGGACTTGGTATGGTGAACAATTCGTGCAACAAACGATGAATCTGTTAAGAGAACATGACTTTATTCATACAATTTGTGATGAACCGCAGGCTGGAGTTGGATCTGTGCCGTTTTATCCTGTAATAACAGCAAAAAAAGTGCTGATTCGTCTTCATGGGCGAAATATTCATGGTTGGCGAAATACAGGGAATACTGAAAATTGGCGCAAAGTTCGCTTTCTGTATGATTACAATAGGGAAGAATTGCAGCAACTTGGGGAAAATATCAAAATTCTTCAATCACAGGTAAATGAGTTGTATGTGATGTTTAATAATAACTCAGGTCATCATGCGGCGAAAAACGCAAAGGAATTGCAAAGGATGTTGGCTATTCAAGATGAAGGCTTAGCACCAAAGCAATTAAATATATTTGAAGGGGAATTATAATGGAATTTGCTTTTTTAGCAATTATTGCACTATGTTCGGGTATTATCGGTGCATTAGTTGGTTTAGGTGGCGGCGCTATTTTAGTACCAGCTACATTATTTATCGGATTAAACTTAGGAATGATTCCTGATTTAACGCCACAGAAGGTAGTTGGATTATCTGTGGTGATGATGATTTTTACAGGACTCGCTTCGACAATCAGCTATATGAAATTGAAAACAGTCGATTATAAAAGTGGCTTTATCTTCTTTATAGGTAGTGTACCAGGTACCATTTTAGGTGCATGGGTCAATAAAGGATTAGATTTGCCTTCTTTCAATTTATATTTTGGTATTTTACTTATTATTATTTCTACGATTTTGCTTGTAAGAGATAGACTAAAACCTGTAAAATGGTTTGTTGAAAACGGCATTAAACGCGAATTTACGGATGCAGAAGGGAAAAATTACGTATTTGGTTATCCCATTTGGTTTGCCGTTTTACTAACATTCGCAATCGGTTTTGCATCAGGTCTACTTGGTATTGGTGGCGGTTCAATGCTCGTACCAGCAATGGTTATTCTATTTTTATTTCCACCTCATGTGGCTGTGGCAACTTCGATGTTTATGGTGTTTTTATCGTCAATCGTAAGCTCGGCTAGCCATATCTATTTAGGGAATGTCCCGTGGCTTTACACGTTACCAGTAATCCCTGGGGCTTATATAGGTGCTAAACTAGGTGCTGCATTAAATAAAAAAATAAACTCAGATACACTTATATTTGCACTGCGTATTATTTTATTGTTATTAGGTATCCGTTCTATAATTGACGGCTTACTTGCATAATGAAAGAGGTGGCTACTATGCTTGAAAAAGTTCATATTTTTCATACGAATGATTTACATAGTCATTTTAACTATTGGCCACGTATGCAAAATTATATAAAAGAAATGCGTTTACAATTAGCAAGGCAAGGTGAAACGACCTTTTTATTTGATGTAGGTGATCATGTAGATCGTTCAAATACATATACGGAAGCAACAATTGGTAAAGGCAATGTAGAAATGCTGAACGAAGCTGAGTACGATGTTGTTACAATCGGGAATAATGAAGGTATTACTTTAGCGTTTGATGAGCTTGTCACTTTATATGATGAAGCGAAATTTGAAGTTGTTGTAGCAAACTTACAAGCAATTGAAGGCGAAAATCCAAAATGGATGAAGCCATATACTATTTTAACAACCGCACATGGAACTAAAATAGCTGTTATAGGAGCTACAGCCCAATTTGAAGCATTTTATAAGGAACTAAATTGGACGGTTGATGAGCCGAGAAGTACAATTATTCGTTTGGCGCATCAATTGCGGAGGGAAGCGGATATTGTCTTGTGTTTATCCCATTTAGGTATAACGGAAGATGAGCTATTAGCTGAAGAGTGTCCAGAATTAGATGTTATCTTCGGCTCACATACACATCATGTGCTGCCAGAGGGAAAAATGGTTAACGGTGTTCTTTTAACAGGTGGCGGGAAATTTGGTCAATTTACAGGTCATCTATTATTGGAATATGACAACGAGCAGGACCGTCTCGTAAATAAAGCGGATGTCTTAATGCGTAATGAATCATTACCTAGTATGGAACAAGAAGCTTCTAAAGTGGCTTTTTTCGAACAAAAGGGACAGCAATTACTAGATTATCCCGTGTTTACAACGAACAAGTACTATAATAAAGAGTGGTTCCATTATTCTCAGTTATCAGATTTGTTTGCACAAGCTATTTTAAAAAAGAGCCAGGCAGATTGTGCATTATTTAATGCAGGTATTTTCCTAGATAGTATACCTAAGGGAAATGTAACAGCATATGATTTACATAAAATTTTCCCGCATCCAATCAATCTATGTGTAATGGAATTGTCAGTAGCACAATTAAAAGAAATTGTGCAGCAGTCGAAAAATGAAGAGTGGCCTCGTATTGAGCTGAAAGGACTAGGTTTTAGAGGCGTTATTTTTGGTAAAATGTTGCTATATCGTTTTTCTATAAATGATAAACGTCAATTACTCATTGATGGTGAACTTGCAGATGCAAAAAGAACCTACAAATTGGTGACATTAGATTTATTTACGTTTGGATATTTTTATCCAATGTTTAAATGTGCACAAAAAAGATATATTTTACCTGATTTTCTAAGAGATATTATGGTAGAATTTTGTCGAGAATATTTTGATTGAGTAGATAATGAGAATAGCTTTACTATAGATTGGGGAATAAAACATGCGATTAATTTCAATCGATGTATTAAAGGAAGGTATGGTTGTTGGGCGAACAATCTGGAATGAGGCTGGTCACCCACTTTTGAAAAAAGGTGTCATTGTAAATGGCCATATTATTCAACGACTTCGACAACTAAATACGTATTATTTATATATTGATGATAAAATATCTGAAGGTATCGAGGTAGAAGAAACTGTTTCGCCAATGGTTCGCAATAAGGTCGTTTCGACAATTACGAAGTCATTTAATTCACTAAGAAGTATAAGTGAAGGGAATGCCTCGTATGTGCTTGATCAGCAGTCAAAAGCAATCGTATCACTTGTTGATGAACTTCTTTCTATCATGTCTAATAATGATGAAATTTTAACTGTTTTATCGGATGCTTATTTGTATGACGAATATTTGTATCAGCATTCATTTCAAGTAACATTATATTCAATTGCTATTGCAAAAGAGTTAGGACACTCTGCAGAAGATTTACGTTTAATAGGCATTGGTGCATTGTTACATGATGTCGGTAAAATGCTCGTACCTAAAGAAATCTTATTGAAGCCTGGTCGTCTTACGAATGATGAGTTTGAGACGATGAAAATGCATGCGCGATATGGATTTGATTTGTTGCGTAATTTACATTCCATATCATTGCTCGTAGCCCACTGTGCTTTCCAACATCATGAACGAATTGATGGCAGCGGCTACCCGAGAGGTTTAGTGGATTTTGAAATACACCCATTTGCAAAAATTATTGGTGTGGCAGATGTTTTCGATGCAGTGACATCCAATCGTGTATACCGTGAAAAAATGCTACCTTCACAGGGTCTAGCTATTGTAGAAGCAGGGGCTGGAACGATTTATGAGCCTACTATCGTGGATGCACTGAAAAAGGTTGTCGTTCATTATCCGAATGGAACGGTTTTAAAATTAGCTGACGGTCGCCGAGGAATTGTGTCGAAACAAAGTAAAACAGAACCTCAATTCCCTAAAATACGTATTTTTGAGGAAAATACTGATTTACTAATCGCGACATATGAAATTGATTTAAGTGAAAATCCGACAGTCGTAATTGACAATGTAGAAACGGACTATGTAATTGCATCTTCAGTGGATGTCTAAGAAGCTGAATAGTTTTCTCCTCCTGTTCATAAGTTAATGAATAGGAGGAGATTTTTTGCATTTTAAACGGAAAAGAATGAAATTCCTAAAACAAAGTCGAAAAAAGAAAGGGCTTAACCGCTTAACGCTCGTTTTTATTACTATAATAGTATGTGTCTTTCTGTTCTTATATTTATTGAATGACCGTTTAATGCCTACTTACTTAGAATATGCTGGCGTACAAACGAACAAAATTGCATCGTATGTCGTAAGTAAGGCTATAAATTCCCGTACATCGAATGTGCTTAATGTGAATGATATTATTGAAGAAATTCCTTCAGAAAACTCAGAAATGGTCACTACAAAATTTAATACAGAAATTATTAATCGAGTACGGGCGGAAACGCAGGATCTTGTTAAAATGTATTTAGAGCAGGCTGAGCAAGGCGAACTAGAACATTTGCCGGAATTAGAAAATGTCGAGTATGATGTTGGACGAATTGAAGAAGGTGATGGAATTGTTTTCTTTGTGCCATTAGGGCAGGCTGCCAATATTCCGATGCTTGGGAATTTAGGACCTAAAATCCCTATCCGCTTTCATATAATTGGTA
>JAVWKG010000028.1:7725-29711 GCA_036638655.1 Lysinibacillus sp.
AATGTCACTTCAAGAATTACGGAGTTCGGCATTAATAATGCGTATGTAGAAGTTGGTATTCATTTAGAAGTAAATGTGCAAATTATTGTGCCGCTTGCAAGTAAATCAGCAACTGTTGTGCAAGATATTCCTGTTGCCATTGGTTTAGTTAAAGGGCAAGTTCCACATATTTATACGAATGGTGGGGACGCACCACAGCCTTCACTAGAAGTACCTGTGCCATATAATTAAAAATAGGTTCATCACCCATTGTTATGGTGATGGACCTATGAATAGTAAATGCTAGTTGTTGCGATTCACGTAATATGTTACATTGTCAACAGTGAGGAGCTTTTCAATTTACTGTAATTATTCGATAGGAGCGATAATAGTATGACATCTTGTAAGCCTACACCTAATGAAAAAGAACAACATTTGAAGAAACCAGATTGGCTAAAAATTAAACTAAACACAAATGACGAATATAAAGGCCTTAAAAAGCTTATGCGAGAGAAAAATCTACATACAGTATGTGAAGAAGCACGCTGCCCAAATATTCATGAATGTTGGGGAGAGCGACGCACAGCAACAATGATGATCCTAGGATCAGTTTGTACACGTGCATGTCGTTTTTGTGCCGTTAAAACAGGATTGCCGACTGAGTTAGATTTAGCAGAGCCAGAGCGCGTAGCGGACTCTGTAGCGATTATGAATTTAAAGCATGTAGTTATTACGATGGTTGCACGCGATGATTTAAAGGATGGCGGAGCGGAAGTATTAGCAGAAACAGTGCGCGCTATTCGACGTAAAAGTCCGCTTACGTCTGTTGAAGTGTTACCTTCAGATTTGGGTGGGGTAAAAGAAAATTTACAAATGTTAATGGATGCAAAGCCAGATATTTTAAATCATAATATCGAGACGGTACGCCGCCTTACACCAAGAGTTCGAGCGCGTGCGACATACGAGCGCTCACTTGAATTTTTACGATTAGCGAAAGAAATGCAGCCGGACATTCCGACAAAGTCTTCTTTGATGATTGGTTTAGGTGAAACAGAAGAAGAAATTATAGAAGTAATGGATGATTTACGTGCAAATGATGTGGATATTATGACGATCGGTCAATATTTACAACCAACGAAAAAGCATTTAACCGTGAAAAAGTACTATTCCCCATTAGAATTTGGCAAGTTGCGCAAAATTGCTATGGAAAAGGGCTTCAAGCATTGTGAGGCAGGTCCACTTGTACGCAGTAGTTACCATGCAGATGAGCAAGTGAATGCTGCAACAAAAGAGCGTCAATTACAATCAGAAAAATAAACGAACAAATATGAAGTTGCAAGAGATGGGTGGGATATTGTGATTAATGTTGAAGGATATGAATATGAATTATTGAAAGATTACCGCGAAGCTTTTCAAGAGGAAGCATTTGAAGAGCGCTATTCAGATATTTTAGCCAAGTATGATTATATTATTGGCGATTGGGGTTACAATCAATTACGTTTAAAAGGCTTTTTTGACGATAAAAATCAAAAATCAACTTTTGATACGAAAATTAGTACGCTGCAAGATTATTTGTATGAATACTGTAATTTTGGCTGTGCCTACTTTGTTTTAAAGAAACAGGGGAAAGTTGTTCAATCACAACCAGAAGCGGCAGAAGTACCTGATTTATTAGAAAATACAGAAGCGGCTGAAGCGACAAAATAATTGAATAGAACAAAACAAAGGAGCTTCGTAATTAAACGAGCTCCTTTATTTTTTCATATTAGCTTAGCAATTCAGATAAATATTCACGTAACTCAACTGTTTCTTCCTCCGTGCGGTTATATACATGTTCTAAATAGCCTGGCTCTTCGACATCGTCAGGACCGATAATTGCGAAGCGGCCGAATTGGATATCGAGAACGAGCACTTTACCAAAAAATCGACTTGATTGCAAAATGGCTAAATCATAGCGTAATTTTTCCCCTGCAAAGCTTACGAAGCGAGTTTTTGTATCTTCTAAATCATCATATAAGAAATAACGTTCCATACTTTTAATCACCTTCCAGTCATATAGATATGGTACTATATAAGAGAAATGACTATCAACTTTAAATGATTTGAATGGGGGCTTACCTTGTGTATTTTGTAGATCGCAATAAAATCACAAAGAACTTACAGTATTTAGATGGGCTATTAACTATTTTGGAAACACAAGATAATTGGCTACAAGATAATATGACGAAATTAGCTATTGAACGAATTGGTCATAATGTAATGGAGTCAATGATGGACGTAGGAAATTTAATGATTGATGGCTTCATTATGCGTGATCCGGGTAGCTATGAAGACATTATTGATATATTAGTTGATGAAAAAGTTGTGACAAAGGACATGGAAGCACCACTAAAAGCAGTTGTGGGTTTACGCAAAATGCTTGTACGTGAATTTATAGTGGTAGATGTACAGGAAGTGATTGCTGTGTTAACGGAAAACTTACCAACATTAAAGCAATTCACTCCGTGTGTAAGAGATTATATTACCAATGAATTAGGACCGGTATCAGCATTTTTACCAGAGGATTCACAATGAGTAGTTACAAGGCATATTGCTTTGATTTAGATGGTACAGTATATCGCGGGGCGGAAGGGATTCCTACTGCTATTACTTTTATTCATAATTTACAGGAAAGAGGTATTGAGCCTTTTTATGTGACGAATAATTCATCGAAAACGCGAGAGCAATTGCAAGATGCGTTACGAAAAATTGGCATTGAGGCACCCCTTACACATATCTATTCGAGTGCGTTAACAACGGCGAAATATATTGTTTCTAATTTGGCTGATAAGCGTGTAGCAATGATAGGTTCTGAAGGATTGCGTGATGCGCTAGCCAATGAAGGAATTGAACTTTCGGAAGAAGACCCAGAAGTTTTTGTGATGGGTATTGATAGATCGCTCGATTATTCGGCATTAGCAAAAGCGGCTATCGCTTTACAAAATGGTGCGGTTTTTATCGCAACTAATCAGGATGTGAAATTTCCAACAGAGCACGGATTTGTGCCTGGAAATGGCTCATTTGCACGTCTAGTAGGGGAAGTCGCGAGTGTGGAGCCAACGTACATCGGTAAGCCGTCACCTGTAATGTTGGAAGTGATTGCAGCTGATCATAGTTTTGAGAAGCATGAGATGGTGATGATTGGCGATAATTATGATACTGATATTATGTGCGGTATCAACTTCGGCTGTGATACGATTCATGTGAATACAGGTGTCACACCGAGTGCAACGGTGAAAGAGAAAAAACAGCAACCTACTTATATAATTGAAGTATTAACTGATTTTAACGCATAAAATAAAAGCGGCAATACAAAAGTAAATTCACTTTTGTACTGCCGCTTTCTTTTGTATTAGAAAATGGTAATGAGTCTACCATAATGGATTTTCTTCAATAAACTGATAGATTGCATCTGTTAGCTCAGCTGGAGAGTTGGCTTCAACGAGTTCTCCATTGACTACAGCGTAAAAAGATTCTGCACATTTTGTGCAATAACTTAGGCAACCATATTCTAAAACATCAATATTTGGATCTCTTTCAAGCGCTTCATATGTTTTTTGAGAACCATTTGCTAAGTTGCTTATACAAAATTCAACCATAGGATTCATAACTGTCACCTCACACTTAGCTATGCTACTCGCTTTTTATATGTTCGTCAATGATAGAGATTTTGTGAAAAGTTTCACAAAATTGCATAATCATATTGTGAAACTTCTCACAATCGGTTATACTCATTTGTGGATACTTTGTGAACAAAATATTATAGATGTATGTAAAAGGAGATTACTATGGGAAAATTAGTACTTTTAGGTGGCGGTTATGGCAACATGCGTGTCATGCTTCGTCTATTACCAAATAATTTACCATTAGATACAGAAATCGTGCTAGTAGATAGAGCGCCGTTTCATAGTCTAAAAACAGAGTTTTACGCATTAGCAGCAGGTACTTCAACAGATAGAGAGATTCGCGTTGATTTTCCTGAGCATGAACGTTTATCGGCAGTATATGGAGAAGTTGTTGAGATTAATCGTGAAAATAAAGAAGTAATTTTAGAGGATGGCCAGCGTATCACATACGATGATTTAGTAATCGGTCTAGGCTGTGAAGATAAATATCATGATGTACCAGGTGCGCAGGAGCACACATATAGCATTCAAACAATTGCTAAATCTCGTGAGACATTTAATGTCCTTTGCGGTTTACCATCAGGCTCAGTAGTGGGCATTGTGGGAGCGGGTTTAAGTGGCATCGAACTTGCTAGTGAACTACGAGAAAGCCGTGCAGATTTAAAAATACAATTATTTGACCGTGGGGAACGAATTTTAAAAGATTTCCCAGAAAAGTTAAGTAAGTACGTGAAAGAATGGTTTGTGAAAAACGACGTGGATGTCATTGCTGAGTCTAATATTACGAAGGTTGAACCAGGTAAAATTTTCAATCATGAAGATGAAATACCTTTGGATGCCGTTGTTTGGACAGCCGGTGTACAACCAGTGAAAATCGTACGTGATTTGAATGTTGAAAAAGATCGTCAAGGTCGCCCAATTGTGACACAATACTTTAACGTGACAGACGATGAACACGTTTATGTTGTTGGTGACTGTGCATCTTCAACATTTGGACCGAGTGCACAGCTTGCAGAAGAACAAGCAGAGCATATTGTGAAAGTATTACGTATGCGCTGGAAAGGTGAACATTTACCTGAGAAAATGCCAGACATTAAGTTAAAAGGCTTTATGGGCTCTTTAGGTAAGAAACAGGGCTTTGCTTACTTAGCAGATACAACGGTAACAGGAAGAATCGCTCGCCTAATGAAATCAGGTTTGTTATGGATGTATAAATATCAAAATGATTAAATAGAAAAAGGGATGCTGTTATGAGCATCCCTTTTGAATAGATTTTTAAACCGTTTCGTCTGCTGTAAATCCTAAATTTTGCAAAGTAGTGAAAACGGGTTTTAATTGTATGTAACCTTCACCGATAATTTCGTCATTTATTAAAACGAGTGGATAGAAAAATTCATCGTCTTGTATACGAGTTGCCCATTGTTGGTCTTGTTCATTCTCAATTGGACCTTCGATATCGATATAGCGGATGTCATAAGGCTGGTTAGGGAATTTTCGATCGATTGCTGCTTGCAACCATTCGTATGTATCCTTTGAAGATGGGGCATTAACGCAGCTCGCACAAATGATGGCTGATCCGTAAATTTCAATAGATGGTTTGGCTTGTTCCATATTTTATTCCGCTCCTCGGTGATTCTATATTGGATTTTTTCTGTTGCTAACATTATAATCATTATAAGGAAAGGAGTCGAGTACAATGACTGAAACAACACTCACTGCTCAAGTTCAAGAAGTATTAGATAAATTACGTCCATTCTTATTAAGAGATGGTGGCGACTGCGAATTAGTAGATATTGAAGATGGTATCGTAAAATTACGTTTATTAGGCGCATGCGGAAGCTGCCCAAGTTCTACAATTACATTAAAAGCAGGTATTGAGCGTGCTTTGCTTGAAGAAGTACCAGGCATTATTGAGGTAGAGCAAGTATTTTAATTTAACTGTATTGAGGAGTATGAACGATTTCAAATTTGGAAATCGTTCATGCTCTTTTATTTTGATTGGGTTGTGAGTACCTTTTTATAAGTCCTATGTTTTGAGTTCTATCAGTGCCAAATGAAGAAAGTGAAGAATTCGGCATTCCCTGATGTCACTCACGTTGTTCATTTATAATTGTTCAGCTTTTTCTTTGCGAATAATGGCCCACTGCTCTTTCGCCATATCAATAATTTTTGCTTCGCCACCGACATTTTGTTTTTCGATGACTTTCGAGAAGAAGCGTGTTGCATTCTCAAGATCACCCATGCGGCGAGATAGCTCGGCAATTATATACATAATACGAACTGCAGACATTTGTGTAGAGCTATAGTCTTCAGTTGAAAATGAATCGATGTAATGATCTCTCGATATTTTAAGAAAGCGCTGTTCTTGCCCTTCATTGTTTAATGAGCGATATAGCCATGCTAGTCGAAGTGCTAAACCAGCTGTAGCAACAAACTTTTCTTTTTTTAATGTACCGCTAACGAAAGCAAGTTTATACACTTGGATTGCTTGGAAAACCGTGCGTTCGCCACTGAAATTATGATGTACCCATTTATCAGTAATTTGAGTGCGAATCTCATCTTGTATACCAGGTGCGAAATATTTAGTGAAATCTTCAGTAAAAGAAAACCCGCAATGCTCACAAACGAAAACATTATAGTAAAGGGCATTTACATTGTCCGCGTATATCGGTTGGAAATCGCTTTCAGTATGTTCCACTTTAATAAATTTCGAACGAACTTTTAATGATGGAAATTCTTTTTTACAATTAATACATTGAATCTGTTTTTCATAATAAGGTGAAAGTTCCATTTTAAAGCCCCCTATTCCGTCGTTGTTAAAACTATTATACCAATTACATGATGTTTAACATGAATATAAATCCCTAATTGTCTGCGGAATTGAAGAAATATTAAAATAATGACAGGTATTTCAAAAAGAAGGCATTTTATTGTCAAACAATCGTCAAAATTGATATGATAATGTTAAGAAAGAAGGTGATTGGGATGACAAGTTTAAAGCAAGTAGTTGAGGTGACAGAAGCTGCTGTTTTTCATATTAATGAAATGATGGAGCATAATGAGGAACAAGGCGCTTTTTTACGTATGGCTGTGAAAGGTGGCGGCTGTAGTGGACTATCTTACGGTATGCATTTCGATAAAGAGAAAGCTGCTGATGATATAGAGGATGTGCAGCATGGTTTATCAATCCTTGTTTCCCGCGAAGATGCGCCTATACTAATGGGAACAAAAATTGACTATAAACAATCGCTAATGGGCGGAGGCTTCACCATCGAAAATCCGAACGCCATCGCTTCATGTGGCTGTGGCTCAAGCTTTAAATCCGCGAAACGTGAAAGTACTCCTGAAGTTTGCGACTAAGGAATATTGAATTAGAGCTGTAAATAACAAGCCTTTTTGATTTGTATGTTGCAAAAACATACAAATCAAAAAGGCTTTTCTTGTCTTATGCATTTTTGAAAGCAAGTGTAACAATATATTAATGAACGATCGTTTTGATTGATGTATAGAAAGTAATTGCCCTATTACTTTTTACTAGTTCTTGATGCTTTACTTTTCTTATCATTATAATACACAAATCCCCATACGATTATCGTAATAGAAAGATATTCCATAAAGCCCTCAGGAATGAAAATATCAATAATGCCAACGCATATGATTAATGCGAATGCACTTAAAAATATTCGCGTAATTGTTTTCATCTAATCCCCCTTAAGTAAATAATGTGCTAACCTTTTTTCCTACAAGACGAAACTTCTATCTGTAAGGAATTTTAACATAGCAGAAGGCTTGTTGATAGTTAAATAGCAATTGAGCAATATGTGCTGATGAGTTTAAGGCTAGAAGTTATAATAGTCGTATAGGGGTGATGCGAGATGAAAAAAGAGCGTGGTCAAGTATGGCTTGGTGTAGCCGGCGTAGTTGTAAATAATCTAGGACAATGGCTTGTTGTAAAAAAATCGTATAGTGGTCTAAAAGGTCGATGGTCATTGCCAGCTGGTTTTGTAAAAAAAGGTGAGACAGTAGATGAGGCAATTATTCGCGAAATCAAGGAAGAGACAGGAATCGATTGTAATGTTTCAGGACTATTCGGATTTCGGACAGGTGTTATTCGAGATGAAATCAGTGATAATATGGCGATTTTTTACTGCCATATGGCTGATGAATTGCAGCAATTAGTCATTCAGGAAGCAGAAATTGCAGAAGCTAAGTGGGTTCATCCTCATGATTTAGCTGAGGATGACATGACGTCTGTTATGCTAAAAGAGATGGCTGCAAATCAATTCGAGCAACATCAACTACAAGCTATTAACGGCATAAATCCTGGTGACGTTTTTGAATATACGTCATATAAATTGTTCTTCAAAAAATAACAGTTACAACTATTTTGCTTGAGTATAAAAGATTTCGAATGAAAATTAAGACAATCGAATGAACTTCAAACCTTGACGTTGAAAGCACCGTTTTAATCATGTAAACTAATGAGAGGAAAACGGAGGTAATACATACATGGGTGGTTCAGTTTCATTAGTACAGTTAATCATTTCAATCGTGTTATTTTTCGTCATGTTTTTTGGTATCGGTTTCTTATTGAATATGTTACTGCGCATGACGTGGTTAATGGCGGTTATCTATCCGATCGTTGTCGTCTTCATTGTAGATGAGGTAAGCTTTTTAGATTATATTTTCAAGCCGGGTACAGCATTCCCAGCACTTTTAGATAAACTGCAAGCCCTACAGATTGTAGACATTTCGATTTTAGCAGGTGGCTTTGCGGGGGCGATTGTTGCCGGTATTGTCATGATTATGTTAAGAAAAAGTGGTTATCGAATGTTTTAACTAAAAAAGCAGTGTAACGATTGTATGTCGTTACACTGCTTTTTTATAGCAAACATGGATAAGTGATGGGCTCGTTTTTTTTGAAGTATAATAAGAGTAATGATTGGGGGAATTGCACATGCGTAGTGTAAAAGAGGCAAAGACATTCGAGGCGATTTCGACAGAGGTATTGGTCGTAGGGGTACGAAAACATCGTGATCAAATGCAGGATTGGGCAAGTTTCACTTCATTTTACGGAGAGGCAATTGAACCTTGGATTCGTGCAGGCGATCTATCCGCCGAACTGAAAAAGTTAACGAAATTGCCGTTTATGAAAGAGCATGTAGCACTTAAACGAGTGCTATTTGTGGGTCTTGGTGATCATAAAGTGTTGACAGAGGCGCATCTACGCGCAGCATTTGGCTTAGTAGGCAAAGAACTAAAGGCACTGAAAGTAAAAAATATTTCGATTTGGTTAGAGTCTTTTGCGACAGAGGCAATTGACGTAACAGATGTAGCATTTTTAGCAGGTGAAGGCATAGGGATGGGCTACTTTTCCGTTGCGAATTATAAAACGTCATCAAATGAAGTAGATGTACGTATTGATGATGTGCATTTTGTGACAGCAACTACGGATTTAGATGCTGTTGTCGCAAGCTTTGAAGTGGGTGTCATTTATGCAAATGCTGTAAATGAAGCGCGTAGCCTAATTAATTTACCACCCAATTTATTAACTGCAACTGATTTAGGAAATTATGCAGAAAGCTTAGGGCATGATTATGATTTTGAAGTAGAAATTTTAGATAAAGCACAAATAGAAGAGTTAGGCATGGGCGGTATTTTGAGCGTGAATCAAGGCTCAGCTGAGGAGCCACGTGTACTAACATTGAAATATAAGGCAACAGATGATTTTGCCGAGCCAATTGGTTTAGTTGGAAAAGGTGTTACATATGATACAGGTGGTTATTCTTTAAAGCCACGTGCATCATTAGTTGGCATGAAGGGTGATATGGGCGGTGCAGCAGCAGTTTTAGGTGCAATGAAAATTATTGGGGAATTACGACCAAATAAAAATGTTGTTGCTGTTATTGGTGCAACAGACAATATGATAGCTGGCACTGCCTTCAAACCAGATGATGTGATTACAACATATGGTGGTAAAACTGTAGAAGTGTTAAATACGGATGCAGAAGGACGTTTAGTGTTAGCGGATGCTGTTGTCTATGCTAAACAGCAGGGTGCAACAGCGATTATTGATGTTGCTACATTAACGGGCGGTGTTATAACAGCGCTTGGAAAGGATAAAACAGGAGCGCTCTCGAATGATGATGCATTTTTCGCAGCATTTATGGAAGCTACTTTTGAAACAGATGAATTTGTGTGGCGTATGCCATTAACAGAAAGCGATAAAAAACGTATTCGTAAATCGGATGTAGCAGATTTAAATAACTCTCCAGGTGGTGATGGTCATATGATATTCGCAGGAGGTTTTGTTGGAGAATTTGTGGGTGACACACCTTGGATTCATTTAGATATTGCTGGGACATCTGATACGACTTCCGCACATGAATTAGGACCAAAAGGTGGTACTGGTGTGATGGTGCGCACATTAGCGAACTTTATCCAACGTTTAGGCGATAGTAAATAAACTGGGCAATTTACCTGTGGCATATGTACTTTCTTTCATACGATAGAGTATAAAGGGAGGTAGAGTTATCTTGTCTAGAGGATATAATAGAGGTCCAGGTGGTTTTCTGAGACCATTTGGCACACCGTTTTTAGGAGGAGTTTTAGGCGGTTTTTTAGGACAGCAATTTAACCCATATTATCAAAACTATCCGTATTATCCGTACTATCCAACTTATCCAAGCTATCCGAGTTATCCAGGTTATCCAAGCTACCCGAATTACGGTCCGTATCCACCATATTACCGACGGGAGTCAACAAATTTCCCATATCATAGACGATAAAAAATGCTCGATGAAGTGGAGAGGGCTCCTATATAAAAATGAATCACTCAGTTGCCAATACAGAACAGGTGACGGGTAGGTTCATTTTTTTGTTGAGAAAAATTAAATAGCATAAAATCAGCTATTGACATAATATACTACATTATATATTATTCTTAGTATATTACTAAGAATTGAATACTAGCTGACTAGACAACTAGAGGCTCTTATTATTCAAAGGCATCATTATGCTTTTGAATAGTAGGAGCCCTTTTGGATTTTTGGAGAAGTTTTTAATGAAAAAAAGCTAAGAGGGGTGTGATAGTGTGGGAATCGTTTATATAGTCGGAGCTGGTCCAGGAGATGTTGACCTTATCACAGTGAAAGGGTTGCGCTGCATTGAAAAGGCAGATGTCATCTTATATGACCGCCTTATTAATAAAGATTTATTAGCATATGCAAAAAAAGGGGCCAAATTAATTTTTTGTGGTAAGTTGCCAAATCGACATGCCATGATTCAAGAAAACATCAATCAATCCATCGTGCAATATGCACAACAAGGGTTAGTTGTTACAAGATTAAAGGGAGGTGATCCATTCGTATTCGGTAGAGGGGCTGAAGAAGCTGAGGTTCTTGCGCAAAATGGCATACCGTTTGAAATCGTACCTGGCATCACTTCTGGCATCGCAGCGCCTGCCTATGCGGGAATTCCTGTAACACATCGTGAGCTTGGTTCAAGTTTTGCGATAGTTACTGGACATATGCGAGAAGGAAAGGAGGATTCCATTCAATGGGAAAGTTTAGCTAAAGGGATTGATACGCTTGCAATTTATATGGGTGTAGGCAATCTACCATATATACGTCAGCAGTTACTGAAATACGGTCGAAGTGAACAAACACCAGTCGCTCTTATCCATTGGGGGACATTCGCTAATCAAAAAACAGTAACAGGAACTTTAGCAAATATTGTAGATATCGTACAGCGAGAAAATATTCAAAATCCAAGCATGATTGTTGTCGGAGAAGTTGTTGCTTTACGCGAAAAAATACAATGGTTCGAACAAACGAATCAGCAGTCACAGCTAAAAGAAATTTTAGTTTAAGGGGTGTTACCGTGCAAGCTATTTTATATATCGCACATGGCAGTCGCGTAAAGGCTGGGGTAGAGCAAGCGAAGTCTTTTCTTTTGCGCGTGCAGGAGGAAGTTGGCCTATCCATTCAAGAGATTTGTTTCTTAGAGTTAGCACAACCGACGATTGCTGAAGGAATCGAGAACTGCGTTCGACGTGGTGCTACAGCAATAGCAGTCATGCCTATTTTATTACTAGCAGCAAACCATGCTAAGCATGATATACCAGAGGAATTAGAGCTGGCAAAGCTTCAATTTCCAAACATAAGATTTACATATGGTGAGCCGCTGGGTGTTCATGATTTATTGATTGATTCATTACAGTCACGAATTTTAGAGTCAAATCAACCGCATGAAGGTGCACGTGTTTTACTCATTGGACGCGGTAGCAGTGATCCAACAGTGAAACAAGATTTAGCAAAGATTGCATCCCGCTTGCGTGATAAATATGCTTACAGTGCAGTGGATACATGCTTTCTATATGGAGCAACGCCATCTTTTGATGAGTGGTTACAGCAAGAGTTACATGTGCAAAATCGTGTATTTATTGTGCCATATTTATTGTTTGCGGGCTTGTTACGTCAAGGAATTACTAAGAGATTAGTAGGCTACGAGAAATCGAATATCATTTTATGCGAAAGTTTAGGTTATGACGACAATGTCAAGCAGGTTTTACTGGAGCGTATTCATGAGGTATTGGGATTCAATAGATAGGATAGGTGATTCGTAATGGCGGACAAGAAGCAAGAAAATGTGAATCTAGCTATAAAAAAAGTCAAAGAGATGTTAAAGACGGTAAATCATGGGTCTATCACATTAACTATCCAAAATGCTTATGTAGTACAAATTGAGAAAAAAGAAAAAATTCGTCTAAAATAATTTTTTTTAGATAGAACATTAGTGAGGTGGCAAAGTTTGAAACTGCAAGTAATTAATAGTCCATTTTGTGAGGAACAGGTGAGGCTTCTAAATGAGCTTCTTCCTAAATTAACAGTAGAGCAAAAAATTTGGTTGAATGGTTATTTAAGTGCACCGCAAGCAACAATTGATGCAATTATCGAGGAAGCACCATCGACAGTAGCCAAGGTTACGAAGACGGTAACAGTTTTATATGGTTCGCAAACAGGTAACAGCCAGGGCCTAGCTGAAAAGTATGCAAGTACATTAAAGCAAAGTGATGTTGAAGTGACCGTTACTTCATTAGCTAATTTTAAACCGAATAATTTAAAGAAAACAACGAATCTACTACTTGTTGTAAGTACACATGGTGAAGGGGATCCGCCTGACCAAGCAATTCAGTTTTATGACTTCTTACACAGTAAACGTGCGCCGAAATTAGATCATCTGCAATATTCAGTACTTGCATTAGGAGATAGTTCGTACGAATTTTTCTGTAAAACAGGGCGTGACTTTGATGAGCAATTTGCAAAGTTAGGGGCAACTCGTATTGCACCACGTGTAGATTGTGATTTAGATTATGACGAACAAGCAGCACAGTGGTTTTCATCGGTGCAGCAGGAGTTATTGCAAAATACAGCAGCAGCGCCAGTCGCCGAGCAAGCTGAGGCACTACAAGGCGAATCTAAGTACTCTCGCAAAAATCCATTTTATGCAGAAGTACTAGAAAATATTAATATTAATGGACGTGGGTCAAATAAGGAAACGTATCATATTGAGCTTGCTATAGAAGATGCAAATTTATCGTTTGAACCTGGTGATAGCATCGGAATTCAACCAGAAAATGATGCAGCATTAGTAGAAGCATTATTAACGGCACTAAAATTTGATGCACAAGCGAAGGTAACTGTTTTTGATGAGGCAGTAACAGTGAAAAATGCATTACAAAAGCAGCTAGAAATTACAGTGTTATCGAAGCCATTATTACAAAAAATAGGCGAGTATACGGGGCATGAGAAATTTTCGCAGTTACTAGAAGATGATGAAGCGCGAAAAGAGTATGTGTATGGACGTGATTTACTAGATGTCGTTCAAGACTTTGGTCCATTTACTTGGGACGCACAGCAATTTGCTTCTCTGTTACGTAAAATACCAGCACGTCTTTACTCGATAGCGAGCAGTCAAAAGGCTAACAGTGATGAGGTCCATTTAACAATCGGTAAAGTGAGTTATGAAACGAATGGGCGAGCACGTCAAGGGGTTTGCTCTGGTAGCATTGCAGAACGCATTCAAATTGGAGACACGCTCCCAATTTATGTTCATAAAAATCCGAATTTCAAACTGCCAGCGCAAGAGGACACACCGATTATTATGATTGGTGCAGGTACAGGGATTGCGCCGTTCCGAGCGTTTATAGAGGAGCGCGAGGAGCAAGGTATAGATGGGAAGTCGTGGCTTTTCTTTGGCGATCAGCATTTTGTAACAGACTTTTTATATCAAACAGATTGGCAGCGTTGGTTAGCATCAGGCGCACTCACTCATTTGAACGTAGCCTTTTCACGTGACACAGATAAAAAAGTATATGTCCAACATAAGATGGAGGAAAACGCAAAAACGCTATATGAGTGGATTGAGCAAGGGGCAGTAGTTTACGTCTGCGGTGATGAAAAAACAATGGCAGCAGATGTCGATAAAACATTGCTACGTATTATTGAACAGCAAGGTCAAAAAAGCACGGAAGAAGCACAAGCATTTATCAATGAATTAAAACAACAAAAACGCTACCAACGTGACGTTTATTAATGAAGGAGCGAAAACAATGACTGAGAAAATTATATTACCTGAACAGCCAGGTAACCCAAGTGATGTAGAGCGTATTAAAACAGAAAGTAATTATTTGCGTGGCACACTCGAACGCACGATGAATTATCCAATCAGTTCAGGAATTCCAGATGATGATAATCGTTTAATGAAATTCCATGGTAGTTACTTGCAGGATGACCGAGATCTCCGCAATGAACGCCAGCGTCAAAAGCTAGAGCCAGCCTATCAATTCATGGTGCGTGTACGTACACCAGGGGGAGCGGCAACAGCGGCACAATGGCTTGTAATGGATGAAATGGCTACAAAATACGGCAATGGTTCATTAAAATTAACGACACGTCAAGCTTTCCAAGTTCACGGCATTTTAAAATGGAACGTCAAAAAATATATGCAGGAAATTAATGATATATTATTGGATTCACTAGCTGCATGTGGAGATGTTAACCGAAATGTTATGTGTAATGTCAATCCAAATCAATCTGCGCTACATGAGGAAATTTACAATTGGTCTGCAAAGTTAAGTGAACACTTACTGCCAAGAACACGTGCTTACCATGAGCTTTGGTTAGATGGTGAAAAAGTGGTAGATAGCCAAGACGAAGAAATTGAGCCAATTTACGGTGCACTTTACTTACCGCGTAAATTTAAAATTGGTATTGCCATCCCGCCAAGTAATGATGTCGATGTATATTCTCAGGACATTGGTTTGATCGCTGTTGTTGAAGAAGGAAAACTTGTTGGTTTCAATGTTGCAGTTGGTGGTGGTATGGGGATGTCACATGGTGATAATGAAACGTACCCGCAGCTTGCGCGTATGATTGGTTTTATCACGCCAGATAAGTTGCTTGAAACAGCAGAGAAAATTATGACGATTCAACGTGACTATGGGAATCGTTCGGTGCGTAAAAATGCGCGCTTTAAATATACAATCGATGCGCGTGGTCTTGAATGGTTTAATACAGAATTGCATCGTAGACTTGGTTGGGAAATTCAACCTGCTCGTCCATTTACATTTGAACGTACAGGGGATGAATTTGGCTGGATCAAAGGAACAAATGGTAAGTGGCATTACACGTTATTCATTGAAAATGGTCGCATTAAAGACTTTGAGGATTATAAGCTTTTAACAGGCTTGCGAGAAGTTGCTAAAGTGCATACAGGTGAATTCCGTCTAACGCCAAACCAAAATTTAATGATTAGCAATGTAACGACACAGCAAAAGAAAAAGATTGCTGCCATTATTGAACAATACAAATTAACAGATGGTGCTTACTATTCTGCACTTCGTCGCAATGCGATTGCTTGTGTATCTTTGCCAACTTGTGGTCTTGCTATGGCTGAGGCTGAGCGTTATTTGCCATCATTAATTACAAAGATTGATACGATTATTGATGAAGTGGGCTTGCATGACACTGAAATTGTTATTCGTATGTCAGGCTGTCCAAATGGCTGTTCGCGTGCGGCAATGGGGGAAATTGGCTTTATCGGTAAGGGACCAGGAAAATATAATATGTATCTAGGTGCGAGTTTCACCGGTAATCGTTTAAACAAAATTTACCGAGAAAATATCGGGGAAGAAGAAATTTTAGCGGAACTCCGCACAATTATTGTGCATTTTGCAAAAGAACGTTTAGAGGGTGAACATTTCGGGGACTTTGTTATTCGTCTTGGCTATGTAACGGCTGTATATGACGGGCGAGAATTCCATAATAAATAAGAGGTGAGCTTTATGTATGCCATGATGGTAAATGTACAGCAGCAAAAAGTAGTTGTCATCGGTGGCGGCAAAATCGCTTATAGGCGTGTACGCTCACTTCTAGCAGAACAGGCTGATATTACAATTATCAGCCTGTCTTTGCATGAAAAATTACATGAGATGTGGCTAGAAGGGTGTATTACTTGGCATCAACGAGACTTTCAAAAAGAGGACGTCCTAGATGCTTTCATCGTCATTGCAGCAACGAATGATGGAGCGGTCAACGCAGAGGTAGTTAGGAGCTGTTCTCCGACACAACTTGTGCAACGAGTGGATGATGCTAAAAACAGCCGCTTCCATGTGCCCGCAACGGTACATAGTGGGGACTTAACGTTAGCCATTTCTACGGGTGGAGCTAGCCCAAAGCTGGCTAAAAGAATTAAACAAGAACTAAGTGAACGGTATCACGAATACGGTGACTATATTGACTTTTTAAAGCAAGTACGTAAATCGGTATTAGAAAATAATCAGAGTGAAGAGTTACTAGAAGAGTGCTTGCATCCAAGCTACGTACATAGCAAAGACGCAAGAGATGAATTGATGAAAAAAATAGAAGCCATGTAGCAAATACTGTCCTGGCCTTTTTTCGGTTAATAAACTCGTGTTTTGAGGGAATGCCGACAGAGAAAGTGGCGTGAATTAGTCGGAAAGTGTCGCACACCGACAGAGAAATTGACGGAAACCCGCCATTGAAATGTCGGTGTCATTACTGATAGGCTTTAATTACATTGAGTACGAGGGGGCACTTATAGCTAGTTAAACCGGCCATCTGTAAAAGAGGTGCTTAAAAATAATTTCTACATTGGCTCGGGTAACTATGATATAAGATAGCATATAAAAAATCGAAGGGGTTTAATTTGCGTAAATTAGTAATAGCAGTTTTATTAACAGTTTTTTCGTTTTCTTCAGTAACAACGGCATTTGCTCAAATCCAAAGTTTTGAGTCGTCAGTATCAGTAACTGAAAATATTAATAATAATGTTGCAGAGTATACATTTGAGGATATCCTATCTTTAGAACCCTATATTTCTGTTAAAGATGGTTTATTTATGTTAAATGTAAATAAAGCTAGTAAAGCAGGAATTGATTCTGAGTTAATTAGAGGCCAGCAAGAATATTTAGATTCTTTAAATCAAGCAGTTAAAAATGGTGTTTTAAGTGTATCGAAGAATTTAACTATTAAAGATTTATCAGATGATACTAACCAATACCAAAATGATTCCCTTACGCCATTTGCAGCGTGTAAACCTAAAGGTGTAACTAGAAAGGCACAAAAATTCTGGTGGGGATATAAAACATTATCAAATAGTTGTGATACTAAAAAGTTAATGTCTGATGCAAATACAGCAGGAGCCACAGGTGGGATAGTTGGTACCGGAGGGGGACTTCTCGGTTTATTTTTCCCTGTTTTACTTCCTGGAGCAGGAGTAGCAGGTCTAACGGGAGCATATTTTTATCTTTTCGCTACACGTTTAGATGCTAATAATAATGGGAAAGGAGTTATTGTCGAGATGACTTGGGCTGCTGTTTATGACATTACACCTCAATAATAATTGAGGGAGAGAAATGGGATGGTATAATGAAATACAACAAAATAATTATAATTTTTTTAATTATTGTATTCTCATTAAGTATGTATTTTGGTATTTTGGCGATTTTTTATAATAGGGATGAACTTGCTCCTATTCCAATATTTTCAGGATTGCTTATTCTCCTTGTTGTTTCTTATTTGAAATTTAAATATGAAAAAAATTAATGTGACTAAAAATACCCTATAGGATAGACTTTTTCAAAGTGTATATCTTATAGGGTACATTTTAAAATTGCTACATGGCTTTCTTATATAGAAAAATCTTCGGGGATGAATACTTTTAACTGCTTTGGTCGTACAAATACGTGATCACCAACGTTGAGCAAAAGCGCATGGAAATGATCCTTTGATAGCTCCGCTTCTAGAAATTCATCTACATCTATCCGATGAAGTTCGATTTGTACAATGGGGCCCACTAAGTGTATATGACTAACTTTTGCTGGTACGGCATCTGATGTACCAGCTGTTTTTTCTATCTGAATATCATGTGGTCGTACATAGCCAACAGCCTCCTCCTGCGTATGTGGATGCGAATCAGGGATATCCATAGCAAATTGACCTTGTGTTAGTTTGCCATTATGTAGGCGCCCCTTAAAGAGATTAACGTTGCCTAAAAAGTCATAAACAAATGGACTGTTCGGATGATTATAGACATCTTCAGGACTGCCAATTTGTTCAATCTTTCCGTTGTTCATCACGACGATACGATCTGCTACGTCAAGGGCCTCCTCCTGATCATGCGTGACAAAAATACTTGTAATATGAAATTCATCGTGAAGTTTGCGAAGCCAGCGACGCAATTCTTTACGTACTTTTGCATCGAGCGCACCAAATGGCTCATCTAGCAATAGTACCTTTGGTTCAACAGCAAGGGCACGCGCGAGAGCAACACGTTGGCGTTGGCCACCTGAAAGTTGCGTCGGGTAACGGTCTGCAAAGTTTTCAAGTTTCACAAGCGTTAGTAGCTCCATTACTTTCGCTTTAATTTCAGACTTTGAAGGTCTTGTTTTACGTGGTCGTACTTTTAAGCCATATGCCACATTATCAAAAACTGTCATATGTCGAAATAGTGCATAGTGCTGGAAGACGAACCCGACATTGCGTTCCTTAGGGTGGCGATTTGTAATTGATTGTCCGTCAAAGAAGATTTCTCCTACATCAGATGATTCAAGCCCTGCGATAACACGCAGTAGTGATGTTTTGCCAGAACCAGACGGACCAAGTAGGGCAATGAGTTCTCCGGATTGAATGTCTATCGATATATCTTGCAAAGCTTGAAACGTACCGAAATTTTTTGAAACGTTTTGAATTTGAATGCTCAAGGGGGCACCTCCTATTTAAACTGATTTTGATTTCCAATCCACAATGTCTTTAATAATAAGTGTGATGATGGCCAATACGCTCATAAGTGAAGCGACGGCGAAGGCTGCTGCAAATTGATATTCATTGTATAAAATTTCGATATGGAGCGGCATTGTATTCGTCATTCCACGGATGTGACCGGAAACAACTGACACAGCACCAAATTCGCCGATTGCTCGTGCATTACATAAAATCAGACCGTAAAACAGGCCCCATTTAATGTTTGGCAAAGTCACGTAAAAAAATGTTTTAAAGCCACTTGCTCCGAGCGAGATAGAAGCTTCTTCTTCTGTTGTCCCTTGTGCTTGCATTAGAGGAATGAGTTCACGGGCAACAAAAGGCAATGTCACGAAAACCGTGGCAAGCACGATGCCTGGTAGTGCAAAGATAATCGTAATATCATTGGCAAACAACCATTCTCCGAACAACCCTTGTGCACCGAATAATAATACAAAGACGAGACCGGCAATGACGGGAGATACCGCAAAGGGCAAATCGACAATTGTTAGTAATAAGTTTTTTCCTCGAAAGTTGAACTTTGTTAGAGCCCACGCGGCCATGACCCCGAAAATCGCATTTAATGGAACCGCAATAGCTACAACTGTTAGTGTTAATTTAATGGCAGATAGTGCATCGGGATGGGTAATTGCAGCGAAATAAACTTCCGCGCCTTTTTGAAATGCTGTGATAAAAATAGAAACGAGTGGTAGCACGATAAAGAACGATAAAAAGGCTAATGCAATAAAGGTTAATGCATAACGTACAAATTTAGGCTCCTGTAAGGCATTGTGTTTTTTCCTCATAAAAACCTCCTATTGCACAAAGCGGCGATTTGCCAGCCATTGTATGCTATTAATGGTAAGTAGTAAGACAAAAGAAGTGATGAGCATGACCGATGCAATAGCAGTAGCGCCAGCGTAGTCATACTGTTCTAGCTTTGTCATAATAATTAGTGGTGTAATTTCGGTTTTCATCGGCATATTCCCTGCAATAAATACGACCGAGCCATATTCCCCTAGTGCACGCGCAAAAGCTAGTGAAAAGCCTGTTAAGATCGCAGGTGCCAGTTCAGGGAAAATAACTTTACTAACCGTTTGAAAACGAGTAGCGCCGAGGCTAGCGGAAGCTTCCTCAACCTCAGCGCTAATATTTTGTAAAACAGGTTGAACTGTACGTACAACAAAAGGCAGCCCGATAAACGTCAGTGCAATAATAATGCCAAGGGGCGTAAAGGCAATTTTAAAATCAAAAAACTGACCAATCCAACCATTTGGTGCATACAAAGATGTTAGGGCAATTCCTGCAACAGCGGTTGGTAAGGCAAAAGGTAAATCAACAAGGCCATCTATTATTCTTTTAAATGGAAAATGATAACGTACCAATACCCAAGCCATAATCGTGCCAAATACTACATTGAGTAAACCTGCCGCTAGAGCAGTGCCGAAGCTTAGCTTATAGGAAGCAACAGCACGAGGATCACTAATAATATCGATGAACTCTGACCAGCTTAAGGACATTGTATTTATAAATATCATTGATAGTGGCAGTAGCACGAGTAAGCTAACATAGAGCATCGTATAGCCAAGGGAAAGGTGGAAGCCAGGAATAATGCGAGCTGGCTTCTTTTTAAATGTCAAACTACTCATAAAAAGCCTCCTTATGGTTGCGGTACATAAATTTCATCAAATGTGCCACCGTCATTAAAGTGCGTTGCTTGTGCTTTCTTCCAACCACCAAAATCATCAATAGAAATTAACTCGAGATCAGGAAATTGATCTTTATATTTTGCTAGTATTTCTTTATTTCGCGGACGGTAATAGTTGCTTGCAGCTATTTCTTGCCCGACATCACTATACAAATGCTTTAAGTAAGCTTCAGCGACTTCACGTGTGTCCTTGTTGTCGACGATTTTATCGACAACGGCTACAGGTGGCTCGGCTAAAATACTTAATGAAGGCGTGACGATTTCGAATTCATCTTTTCCTAACTCATTAAGAGATAAATACGCCTCGTTTTCCCAAGCAATTAGAACATCACCAATTTCACGTTCAACAAATGTTGTCGTTGAACCACGTGCACCAGAATCTAATACTTCCACATTGCTATATAGGGCAGTCATAAATTCCTTCACTTTGGCCTCATCATTTGAATAGAGTTTTTTTGCATATCCCCAGGCAGCTAAATAATTCCAACGTGCCCCGCCAGATGTTTTAGGGTTCGGCGTAATGACAGACACATCTTTTTTCGTTAAGTCATGCCAATCCTTTATGCCTTTTGGATTACCTTTACGAACTAAAAAGACAATCGTCGATGTATAAGGTGTAGAGTTATTTTCAAATTCTGTTTGCCAGTCTTCGTTTAATAGATTGCGAGTTTGGGAAATTTCATCGATATCATAGGCAAGTGCGAGTGTTACAACATCAGCCTTTAAACCGTCGATTACAGCTCGCCCTTGCTTACCAGACCCGCCGTGAGACTGTTTGATGGTAACATCTTGACCTGTTTCTTTTTTCCATTTAGCAATAAAGTTCTCGTTAAATTCCTCGTACAATTCACGAGTAGGGTCATAGGATACATTTAATAGCTCTACAGCTTTCTTTTGTTCATCTGTATTCGCATCTTTGTCTGAAGAGGGTTTGCTGTTGCAGCCAGTCAAAGCAAGTGTCAAAGCAGATAATAGGACAATCGTTTGAAAAATAGGTTTTCTTTTTGTCATAAAAAATCTCTCCTTTTTTGTCACGGAAACACAAAAGGCCATCTTTCAATCTGCAAAAGAAGCGGATTGAATAGATGGCCTTCAGGTAGCCTGATCAGCATTATTGTTGGAAATCACTTTAGTGCACATTAAAGCTTATGTACACATTAAACCTACATTTCCGATTAGTCAACAGGGAATTTAAAAAATTGAAAGAAAATAAAGTTCTTTGCCAAAACATGTACTTGACTTAAAAGAAACCTACAAAATGAAAGCACATGTAACGAAAGGCGGCGACTCCTGCGGGATTAGCGAGACAGA
>JAVWKG010000029.1:0-29390 GCA_036638655.1 Lysinibacillus sp.
GTCCTCATCATTCTTTTCATAGTATGCAATGACAGTTAAATTACAAATGGCATGTAAATTGCCGCTATTATCACATAAAACTTGGTTTAACAGCGCTTTTGCTTCTTCTGGTTCACCGACATAAAAATAGGCAAGTGCCAAATTATTATATGCAGACCAAAAATCAGGTTTTTCTTCAATAAGCGCTTCTAACATTTCTATGGCCTCTGCGAAATCGCCCTTTTCCATGCAACGTCGCGCTTGCTCTTGCTTATATAAATCTTCACCTGTACCTTCAAGCTCTAAATTACCTTCTTGTTCAAACTCTACAAACTCTAAAATTTCTGAAGCCTCTTCAGCATATGGCCCTTCTGGTTCCATTTCTAAATAACTTTCTGCAAAGCGCTTCGCATCGTGTATCATGCCGATACATCCCGACACTTCTGCCATGTAGAAAATAATTTCTGCCTCATCCGGATCAATTCGATAAGCACGTTGCAATAATTCATATGCCTCTTCAAAATTTTGATTTCCAAGCTCTATAATCGCTAATTGCAGTAAAATCATCGCATCTTCAGGACTCAAATCTACTGCACGTCTTATATATTTATAAGCCTTTTCCATTTGACCACTATTCATTGCCTGAATAGATTTTTTATAATAGTAATCACCATTCGGTATGAATGATACGATATTTGTTTGCTTCTCTTTTAAACGTTTCTTTTCCAACAATATTTCCTCCGAAACAAGAAATAAGGAACGCATTATACGTCCCTTTCACAGTAACTTACAGTATACCATATTGTAAGCGATATTCTGTTATTTCTCCTCGTGACGTTTTTCCAACACATGTAACACGTCAAAGACACTCACTTTTTGCTCTTGCAATAATACTAGTAAGTGGTAAATTAAATCAGCCGCTTCCCATTTCACTTCTTCTGTATCACGGTTTTTTGCACCGATAACAACCTCAGTTGCTTCTTCGCCGACTTTTTTACAAATTTTATCGATACCTTTTTCGAATAAATATGTAGTGTATGCACCTTCTGGCATGTCTACTTCGCGTTGTTTAATCACTTCTGCAAGAGTTGAAATAATAGCTACAGAGCCAACTTTTGCATTTTCTTGTACGACTTCTGTAAAGCAAGACGTCGTGCCAGTATGACAAGCTGGTCCAGCAGGAAGAACTTCTACTACAAGTGCATCTTGATCGCAGTCTGCTTTAATCGACACGACTTTCTGTGTGTTGCCGCTTGTTGCACCTTTATGCCATAGTTCCTCGCGTGAACGCGAATATAGCCATGTTTCACCTGATTCAATCGTTTTTTCTAATGATTCTTTATTCATATATGCTACTGTTAATACTTCTTTTGTGTTCGCATCTTGTAAAACGGCTGTCACTAAGCCTTTATCATCAAATTTAATGTTATCAATCATCTTACTACCACTCCTTTTTCACGTAAGTATTCTTTCACTTGCGCTACGCTCGTTTCTTTGTAGTGGAAAATCGATGCTGCAAGTGCTGCATCTGCATCAATGTCTCCAGCCAATACATCGTAAAAATGTTCAGCATTTCCTGCGCCACCACTTGCGATGACTGGAACTGTTACGGCCTCTCGAA
Organism: Lysinibacillus sp.; assembly: GCA_036638655.1. GTDB lineage: Bacteria > Bacillota > Bacilli > Bacillales_A > Planococcaceae > Lysinibacillus. The sequence goes on from JAVWKG010000029.1 coordinate 1,601, forward strand.
CCGCTTTTGTTAAAGCCAAATCAAACCCAGATTTCTCTCCGTCTTGATTCATACTTGTTAGTAATATCTCGCCAGCACCTAAGCGTACAGCTTCTTTTGCCCACTCGGTTACTTGCCAAGACGTTTTGTTACGACCACCGTGTGTGTAAACCATCCACGTGCCATCTTCTTCACTATAGCGTGCATCAATTGCGACAACAATACATTGTGCACCAAAGAAGTCAGAACCTTCTTTAATAAGTTCAGGTCGTTCTAATGCCGAAGTATTAACGGATACTTTATCAGCACCAGCACGTAAAATGCGCTTCATATCATCTAATGTACGAATACCACCACCGACTGTAAATGGAATAGCTAATGTTGCCGCTGTTTGACGCACAACATCCACCATCGTTTCCCGACCTTCATGTGACGCAGATATATCAAGGAAGACAAGTTCGTCGGCTCCTTGCTCATCGTAAAATTTCGCAAGTTCTACAGGGTCCCCAGCATCACGTAATGACACAAACTGCACGCCTTTTACAACACGTCCTTCTTTAACATCCAAACATGGAATAATACGTTTTGTTAGCACGACGCCACTCCCTTTAACCATTGTTGTAATAAAAACACACCAAGCGCGCCAGATTTTTCAGGGTGAAACTGCATACCAGTAATCGAACCATTTGCCACAATTCCAGGCACTTGCATACCACTATAATCTGCATAAGCTACTAATTGCGCTTCATCTATATTTGTCGCATAAAATGAATGCACGAAATATACATGCTCTGCAGGGGCATCTTCTTTCAGCCAAGCTGGTCGATTGTTCATCTCAAGCTCATTCCATCCCATATGTGGCACACGATACGCTTTCCCTTCGTTTACCCCACTAAAACGTTGGATGCTACCTTTAAAAAAGCCAAGCCCTTTCGTCGGCGCTACTTCTTCACTTTCTTCAAATAGCAGCTGCATCCCAAGGCAAATGCCTAATAGTGGCTTTTTAGATGCTTTCACTTTTTGTAAATAGTTAATGAGATTTGTTTCCTCTAAGCGTTTCATAGCATCCGGAAATGCGCCTACACCTGGTAATAATAGCGCGTCTGTCGCATCAAGTTCCTCAACATTCGCCGTGACAATTACTTCACAGCCTAAACGGTGCAATGCCTGTTCCACACTAAACAAATTCCCCATACCATAATCAATGACGCCTATTTTCACGTTAACAGCCCCTTTGTTGACGGCACACCTTTCACACGTGGGTCAATTTCAACAGCTGCATCAATTGCACGTGCTAGCGCTTTGAAAATAGCTTCAATAATATGATGTGTATTATGACCATAAGGCACAATCACGTGTACATTCATACGTGCCTCTAAAGCAAACTTCCATAAAAATTCGTGCACTAACTCCGTATCGAATGTGCCAACTTTCTCTTTTAGCTCTGGCACTCGATATTCAAGATGTGGACGGTTTGAGCAATCGACAACAACTTGCGCTAATGCATCATCCATTGGTACAAATGCTGTACCGTAACGTTTAATACCTTTTTTATCGCCAAGCGCTTCACGAATTGCTTGACCTAGTACGATACCAAGGTCTTCTGTTGTGTGATGATCATCAATATATGTATCACCATTTGCTTGAATCGTGCCATCAAAAAGACCATGCTTAATGAATAAATCAAGCATATGGTCCATAAAACCAACACCTGTTTTAATATCCGCTTTACCGTCACCATCCAAATCAATCGCAACAGAAATTTGTGTTTCGTTTGTTTTACGTTCAACTTTTGCATAACGTCGTTTTTCAGTCATCTGTTTCTACTCCTTTTCCCATCCACGTGATTCGACTGCTCGTGCATGACCTTCTAAGCCTTCCATACGTGCAAGTCGTGCAATTTTAGGGGCATTTTCCGCCCATGTTTTTTCACTATAATAAACAATACTCGATTTTTTAATAAAATCATCTACACCTAAGCCACTCGCAAAACGCGCTGTACTATTTGTTGGTAGCACATGATTTGTGCCCGCAAAATAATCTCCAACTGGCTCTGAGCTATAACGTCCGATAAAAATACCGCCTGCATGACGTACTTGTTCTGCAACGGCTTCTGCATTTTTCGTCACCACTTCTAAGTGCTCTGGTGCAAGTGTATTAATAGCCTCTACTGCATCTGCTAGCGTTTCTGCAACATAGATTGCGCCAAAGTTTTCAATCGATTTTTTGGCAACGGCTTCACGTGGTAATGTAGACAACTGCTTTTCTACTTCTACAGCCACTTGTTCCGCTAATTTCTCGCTCGTCGTCACTAAAATTGCACATGCCATTACATCATGCTCTGCCTGAGATAATAAATCTGCTGCTATTTCATCTGCGTATGCTGTTTCATCTGCAATAATAGCAATCTCACTTGGTCCAGCAATCATATCAATCGCTACTTCACCAAAAACTTCGCGCTTTGCAAGGGCTACAAAAATATTACCTGGCCCTGTTATTTTATCGACTGCAGCAATTGTTTCAGTTCCATAAGCTAACGCTGCAATCGCCTGTGCTCCACCAACTTTATACACTTCATTTATGCCTAAAATATGTGCCGCTACTAACACGCCATCCGGCAATTTGCCATCTCGACCAGCTGGTGAAGTAATAACGATACGTTCTACCCCCGCCACTTGCGCAGGAATTACATTCATTAGCACTGAAGATGGGTACGCCGCTGTACCACCAGGAACATAAAGACCAACTGCATCTAGCGCTGTAATACGTTGCCCGAGCCATGAGCCATCTGCTAAATCGAGTCTATAGCCCGTGCGCTGTTGTTGCTCATGATATAATCGAATATTAGCTGCTGCTTCTTGTAAATCAGCGTATAACTGCTTATCTAGTGCTATTACCGCAGCCTCAATCTCTTCCTTAGTTACGCGTAATGAGTCTGGTACAAAACCGTCCCATTTCTCCGTATATGTACGTACAGCCTCGTCTCCTCGCTTACGAACATCCTCTAACACTTGACGCACAACTTTTAACTGCTCTTCATTGCCACCTTCAAGTGGGCGTTTCAGTGAAAGACCTTTAACTAATTTCGTTATTCTCATAGGATAAGTCCCCTTTATTTCACACTTTGTTTTAAACGTTTCACTAAGTCAATAATACGGTCGCTCTTCATGCGATAACTCACCGGATTTGCGATTAAACGCGAAGATACATCTGTAATAAATTCGTACTCGACTAGACCATTTTCCTTTAGCGTACGACCTGTTGACACAATATCGACGATGCGATCGGCTAAACCAATCATTGGTGCAAGCTCAATCGAGCCGTTTAACTCGATGATTTCTACTTGTTCTCCAATTCCCTTATAGTATTTCATCGCAATATTCGGATATTTCGTCGCAATACGAGGTGCAATAGCATTCATTGTCGTATTCGGGAGTCCTGCTGAAGCGATATAGCATTCACTAATTTTCAAATCAAGTAGCTCATGCACTTCACGTTGCTGCTCTAGTAACACATCTTTTCCAGCAATTCCGATATCCGCTACACCATGCTCCACGTAAACAGGTACGTCCATCGGCTTCGCTAATATAAAGCGGATTTTTTCTTCAGGAATTTCAATCATTAGCTTACGAGACATTTCAACCTCTTCTGGTAGATTAAAGCCAGCATCAATGAGCATTTGGTATGCCTCTTCAAATATGCGCCCTTTCGGCATTGCAATTGTTAACTCACTCACTATCTCGTTCCCCCTGTCCAACAACAACGACCTCTGTAAACTGTGCGATAAACGCTTTTTCATCTACTAAACCACTCCGTACTTGCAACGTTGTACGCTTCCCTTTTTCGCGCAGGTTTTTCGCAGTTTCTAATGCAGTTGTAAATTCCGCTTCATCAAATAAAACAACAACAGAATCTTCTTTTACTATTTCTTGATGTACTAATGTTTCTAACAAGCGATCTACTCGAATACTAAATCCTGTTGCGCCTACGTCTGAACCGAAAACTTCAAGTAATCCGTCATAACGCCCACCATTACCTAACGGGAAGCCAGAACCTGTTGCAAACACCTCAAATAACATACCTGTGTAGTAACTCATATGGCTTGATAACGTAAAATCAAATGCTACGTAATCGGATAATTTCGCTACATCTAATAGTTTTGATAAGTTTTGCATATATTCAAGCGCATCATTTTTACGTACATATTTTTCTACATCTTTTATTTGTGTTAAACTCATCGCTTCATCAATAAATTGCAGTAAAGCATCCGATTTCGTCTTCGGTAAATCAAAAGAGGCAACCGCTTCTTCAAAACCTACATAATTGCGTTGTACAAGCAATGTTCGAAGTCGCTCTTCTTGTTCTTCGCTTTCCGTATAGTCTTGTAAAATGCAATTTAAAACACCTGCATGACCGATCGTAACCTTAAAATCTGTTAAACCAAATTGTTGTAACAACTCCATCGCAGTTACAATAACTTCTGCATCGGCAAATACTGAATGATCACCAATAATTTCAATACCCATTTGATCGAATTCCGCCGGACGTCCACCTTCTGTTTCTTGTGCACGGAATACATTCGCAAAGTAAGCAAGACGAATTGGAATCATTTCTTTTAACAACTTTGACGTAGCAACACGTGCTATCGGCGTTGTCATATCAGGGCGCAAGACAAGTGTATTCCCCTGACTATCAACTAATTTAAATAGATGTGCATCATATATAGCAGAGGCTTTTCCGACAGTATCGAAATATTCAACTGTTGGTGTTTTTACAAAATCATAGCCTCTCTTTTTTAAAAAGCTTTGACCTGTTTGTCGAATAGCCTCTACCTTTTCATATATTTGCGGAAAGGTATCGCGCATTCCAAGTGGTTTTTCAAATAATTTAATAGATGACATTTTGACACTCCCTCACGTTTCACTTTAATTCACTAGAGTGTTAGAGAATTAGATTATGAGAGAATTTTATCTCATTCTTTTCTAACAGTCAATGATTCTCTGCTGATAATTCGAATTTTTCAATTAATAAGAGCGACAACTTAATTTCAATAAACAACCATGTAGTTGTTTTGAATATTGATTATTCCGTCAATTATACACGTATTTTGTATAAGAAAAAATGTTGTTCAGTACATTTATTTAAAAAAAGAGCAAATCGCTAATGGATTCGCTCTTTTTTGTGATGATCTTTTATCTTACTTATGCTTGGCGAATTTCCAATCGACAACTTCATGACGCTTTCTTTCCGCCATTTGTTCAGCCGTATAGATAACGCGCATCGGATTTCCTCCTACCAAACAACCAGCCGGTACATCTTTATGTACTAGTGTGGCAGCAGAAACAATTGCCCCATCTCCAATTGTCACACCAGGTAATACAGTTGAATTCGCACCAATCATTACCTCATTACCAATATAGACATTACCAAGTCGATACTCATCTATTAAATATTCATGCGCTAAAATTGTCGTGCTAAATCCAATAATTGTATTCCTTCCGATATGAATCCGCTCTGGGAACATTGTATCTGGCATCACCATTAGTGCTATAGAAGTCTTGTCACCAATCTTCATATTTAAAAATGTACGATACAGCCAATTTTTCACACGTAGAAAAGGCATGAAGCGACCAATTTGAATGATGATAAAACACTTCATTACCTTCAAAAAAGAAACAGTTTGATAAATGTTCCACAGTGAATTAGCGCCTTCCACACGATAACGTTCAGTTTTACGCCCCATTCACTTACCCCTCTTTCACAAGTTCAAGTAAATCTGTCATATGCTGTAGCATATAGTCGGGTTTAAACTGCATCAAATACTGTTCCCCTTTAATAGACCAACCTACGCCTGCTGATCTCGTTCCAGCATTTTTCCCTGCCTCGATATCATGCGAATTGTCGCCTATCATGATGGCAGCTTCTTTTTCTACACCGAGTTTCGACAAAGCGAGTAGTACAGGTTCTGGATGTGGCTTCACATGTTCGACATCATCTGTGCCAATTTTCACATCAAATAGATGCGCAACACCTAGCAATCGTAAACCGCGCTCAATCATATCATTACGTTTAGTAGAGACGATAGCTAGAAGAATACCCATTTCCTTTAACTGTTCTAATGTTGAAACGACTTCTGGATATTGTGTCACCAACTCATCATGATGCACTTCATTCCACGCGCGATACTTAGCAATCATTGCCTCTGCTTCACCTGGCGTAATTTCGGTAAATGTCTGTTTTAATGACGGACCGATGAATTTCAAGCAATCTTTTGACGAATATTGCCCAGGAAATTTTTCTTCTAAAACATGCATAAATGTTTGGATAATTAATTCATTTGTATTGAGTAATGTACCGTCAAAATCAAAAAGTAATGCCTTAATATTCGTCACGTTTATACACCTCAGCTTTAATTATTTTTCGTCAACATATCTAACTACAGGGCGTACTTTTAAACGTCTATAAATAATGGCACCTAAACCAACGACAATTCCAATAATCGATATCACCTGTGCTGAACGTAAATCTCCAACTAAGTACAAGCTATCCGTACGCATTCCTTCAATATAGAAACGCCCAATTGAATACCAAATTAAGTAACTAAAGAATATTTCCCCACGCTGTAAATTCACTTTACGTAATGCCAACAAAATCAGTAAACCAACAAAATTCCAAGCCGATTCATATAAAAATGTAGGGTGTACATGGGAACCTAACTCTTCAATATACATTTGGTTAATAATCCAATCCGGCAGCATAAGATTTTCTAAAAACGCGCGTGATACTGGATCACCATACGCTTCTTGGTTCATAAAATTGCCCCAACGCCCAATAATTTGTCCAATTAAAATACTCGGTGCCGCAATATCTGCTACACGCAGGAAGCTCACACCTCTTTTGCGTGTAAATATGTACGCTGTCGCAAATGCACCTAAAAGAGCACCGTGAATGGCAATACCACCATTCCAAATTTCAATGATTTTACCAGGGTTCTCACCATAATAATCCCAACGCATCGCTACATAATAAATGCGGGCACATACAATACCAATCGGCACTGTCCAAATTAATAAGTCAGCTAAAAAATCTTCTGGCAAACCGCGTTTCAGTGCTTCTCTTTGCCCCACAAAGTAAGCCAAAATTATTCCAGTTACAATTATCAAACCATACCAAGTAACTGTAATCGGTCCTAACTGTAATGCAACGGGATTAATATTTAAAAGTAATAAATCCATCATAAACTCCTCTCACTCATAATTACCTTTTAGTCATCTAACTCATCATTTGAAGCGATGACCTCATCTAGCCTCCGCGAAAATTCTTCCGCAGCATTAACACCCATCTTTTTCAAACGATAGTTCATCGCAGCTACCTCAATAATAACTGATACATTTCGTCCCGGTCTCACAGGTATTGTAAGCTTTGTAAGATCTGTATCGATAATCTTCATCTTTTCTTCTTCCAACCCTAAGCGATCATATACTTTGTCAGGATCCCAAATTTCTAATTCAATAACTAGTGTAATTCGCTTATATGGACGAATCGCACTTGCACCAAATAGAGTCATTACATTAATAATCCCGACTCCCCTTATTTCCAGTAAATGCTCTAACAACGGTGGTGGGCTACCTATTAATAGGTTTTCTAACTCTTGTCTGATTTCCACGCAATCGTCTGCTACAAGTCGATGTCCCTTTTTAACAAGTTCAAGTGCCGTTTCACTTTTACCTACACCACTTTTACCGATAATAAGCACACCAATGCCGTAAACATCTACTAAAACGCCATGTGCAGCCGTCATCGGTGCAAATCGCCCTTCTAAAAAGTTCGTTAACTTACTTGAGAATCTTGTCGTCGTCATTTTCGTCGTTAAAACAGGTACATGCTTTTCATTTGATGCTTGAATAAGCGATTCAGGTACCTCTAAGTCTCTAGAAATAATGATTGCTGGTGTATCCGGTGAACAAAGCATACGCATTCTTTCTAGCTTAATATCCTTTGGTAACATTTCGAAAAAGGATAATTCTGTCTTACCTAATAATTGTACTCGGTTAGCCGGATAATGGGTGAAATAGCCTGCCATCTCTAGTCCTGGTCTTGAAATATCACTAGTCGATATAGAACGACCAATCCCTTCTTCTCCCCCAATTAAATCCAAACCGAATTTCTCCATAACATCCTTTGTCGATACCACAACCATAACTATTTACGCCTCCTACTAATCCACATTGAATAAGGTATATTTTAGCATGACTACATATAAAATAAATGAATTTACTCTTTTTTTCTCCAATTATAAATAAAAGCACCCTATAAGGTAGACTTCTCCATTGTCTACTTTACAGGGTACTTTTCACGAATCACTATTTTTATTTTTGAGTAGCTAGCCAAGCTGCAGCTGCTTCAGCCTCTGCACCTTTAAGAAGACCAGCTGGCATTCCGTTCGTTGTACCGTCATTGATGATAGCTAAAATTTCCTCTTCAGAAAGTCGAGAGCCAACGTCGTTTAACGCAGGTGTTTTACCCATACCTTGTAGATCGCCACCGTGACAAGTTACACAAGATTTCATCGTAACTGCTTCACCTTCTGACACAGTTTCTCCACCTTTTTTCGCTGAATCCTTGTCATCTCCACCGCCACATGCTGCTAAGAAAATTGCCGAACCGAACACTAATGTTAACATTGCCTTCTTCATTAGTACCCCTCCTATTATTTAAATAATTGCTTACTCTACCAGTATACCAAACCTAGGCTCTTTTGAAACCTTCTCCCAGCACTTCATAAGCATCAGAAACAATAACAAACGCTGAAGGGTCAACGTTTCTAATAACATGTTTCAGCTTTGTGAACTCTGTTTGATAAACAACAACCATTAATACCGGGCGTTTTTCACCTGTATAACCACCAATTGCTTGTAATTCAGTTACTCCACGGTCAATTTCTGCATAAATCGCATCACGTACTTCACCTTGGTAGTTCGTAATAATATAAACCATTTTCGATTGACTGAATCCTAATTGAACAATATCAATTGTTTTTGTCGTTACATACAGTCCGATCAGGGCATATAAACCTTTCTCTAAATCAAATACAACGGCTGCACTTATAGCAATAATACCGTCTATTAAGAGCACACTTGTACCAAGAGTCAGCCCCGTATATTTAGTAATAATTTGTGCTAATAGGTCTGTACCACCAGTTGAAGCATTCCCTTTAAACACTAGTCCTATCCCTAACCCGACAATAATCCCACCAAATAATGCACCTAGTAAAGGATTATTTGTCCACGCTTCCCAATCCTCTGTAAGTAACACAATGAGGGGTAATGTTAATGTCCCTACAAAAGATTTCACGCCAAACTTTTTACCGAGGAAAATAACCCCTGCTATAAAGAGAGGGATATTAAATGCATACTGTACTAACCCCGGATTCCAAGCAAATAAGCCATTCAAAATTGTACTAATGCCGCTAACGCCACCTGAAGCTACTTGGTTTGGCAATAAAAACACATTAAATCCTAATGCAATAATTGCCGCCCCGATTATTACATATACATATTCCATTAATGTTGTACGCCACTGTTGCACTTTTTCCACTTCATTCACGCTCGATTCAGGTAGTAAGAAATCTCTTCCAAGTTGTCACGATTATAACAAATAGTTTTGTTATTGAGAACTTCATTTTGATGAAGTTCAACTATTATTTCTTTGATAAATTAGCGCAAATGAAAAGCGAGGAATTTCTTCCCCGCTTCATGCCCATTAGATCGATTTTTCTGCCCATTCCAATGCTTCATTATATATTTTGTCAATATTTACCGTACTCAAGTTAAATTGAGGTGCTAACTGTTCTAGTCGATCCCAGTCTAATTTCCCAAGTGCAACACTAAACTCTAAATAAGGAAACATTTCTGTATCATTACCTGAAATAGTATCTGAAATTTCTTCTGAGAAAGGCAGCTGTTGCAATATTAACTCTAATGGTCTTTGTAGCAAAGAATCTATTAAAGAGAACATACCTATCAAAAAATATTCAGAGAAATTCTTCTTATACGTTAATTTAGCTAATTTCTCACAAACTTTCGCCCTAAATAAAGAAGTTAGCATTAATTCATTAAACACATCTGTATCATGGTAAGTATTTACCTCTCGCATTGCCAGTAAATATATCCATTTACGTAATTGTGCTAAACCGAGAATGAGTATTGCTTGTTTAATGGACCGTACTTTCGACCTTTTTTTTCTGCTTGCGGCATTCGTCAGTTGTAATAGCTTGTATGATAATGAAATATCTCGCTCGATGTTTTCTGCTAAAATCGTAATATCCGGTTCATCCTCTTTTAACAGTGAAATAATTTGAAAATACTGAACAGCATTCGCAGGAATATCTGTCGTTTTAATAATTTGAGGTTGCTCAAAGAAATAGCCTTGAAATAGTTCGTAGCCAGAGTGTTTCGCAATGTCAAATTGTTTTCGTGTTTCAACCTTCTCAGCTAACAATTTAATATGCGGAAAATCTTCTTTCACTCGATTTTCTACTTCCATACGCTCTACTGTGGATGACAGTAAGAAATCCACTTTTATATAATCCACTTGCGCAAATAATTGATCATACAATTGAACATTTTCATCTAATACAAAATCATCCAATGCAATTGTAAACCCTAATGCTTTTAATTCTGTTACACGCTTTACGAGCTTAGCCGTAATCGGTACATCTTCTAAAATTTCTATAACAACCTGAGTAGGATTTAAATATTCAGTTAAAGAACTCATTAACAAATTTTCTGTAAAATTCACAAAACAAGGTTTTCCTTTTGTCACTTCTTCAATACCAATAGATAAAAAAGAATTTACTAACACATCGACTGTAGCTGCATCCGAATCGACCATTGGAAATGCATTAACATTTTTACTACGATACAATAGTTCATATGCAATCACCTGTTCATGGAGATTAAAAATTGGCTGTCTTCCGATGAATACTTCCACATCATTTTCCTCACTTCACGATTTTCTTATATATAACAGTATATCACCTTTTATTACCATACGCTTACCATTTAACTCCTATATTATATTGGCATACTCCTAGCACTTCATAGAAAGCTTTTTGAATAAAATGTCATCCCTGTCTTTCGACCGTGAACCAACGACGTTCAAGTTTCGTTATCGCAACGCTATTTATGAAATTTAGGAGGCAATCATTATGGAATATGTTAAGTTCGAACGAAAAAATCATATTGCCCTTGTTACATTGAATCGCCCTGAGGCATTGAATGCCATAAACTATGATTTACTTCATTCACTTGGAACAATCATCAATTGTATTCGAATCGACCCCGATATTCGTCTAGTTATTATTACTGGGGCTGGTGAAAAATCCTTTTCGGTTGGAGCTGATTTAAAAGAGCGAAAAAAATTACCTGATACACTTGTGAAACGGAATCTCTATAAATTTGGTGAGGTATTCAACGCTATCGAGCAATTACCACAGCCTACAATTTGCATGATGAATGGGCACGCTTTTGGCGGCGGATTAGAGCTCGCATTAGCATGTGACTTTAGAATCGCCAGTGACCATCTATTACTAGGTTTAACGGAAACGAGCCTCGGCATTATTCCAGGAGCTGGTGGTACACAAAGACTTCCGCGACTTATCGGTGAAACAAAAGCGCTTGAGCTCATTTTAACTGCGAAGCGTTGTTCAGTGGAAGAAGCACTCCAATACGGAATTGTGTCAAGGGTAGTACCTTATGGCGAGCTAGAAACAGCTGTACATGAAATGGCCGACGCTATATTAAAAAATGCACCAATTGCCATTCAACAAGCGAAGTTTGCTGTCAAACATGGCATGCAAGGCGATTTACACACCGGCTTACACATAGAAAGAAAAGCATATGAAGTAACACTACCTACTGCCGACCGAATAGAAGCACTTCAAGCTTTTACGGAAAAAAGAAAACCTATTTTCAAAGGTAAATAATCGGGCCAACACGATGTTGGTCACAAAGGCGTTGTCACAGGATGTGACGCCTTTAGCCTTTGTTCCTTTATTCGCTAATCCCCCAGGAGTCGCACAGCCGGAACGAAGAGAAACCTGCATTTTTTAGTTAATCTACACTTTACTCAAATACCATCCCCGACTTGTGGTGATGAACCAAATAATCAATCTATCTTTCTTACGTCCTCTTCGTAAGAGAGATTTTTTTGTACATCCAGCTAAGCATTGACATTATTCTGAAAATACTTTATAGTGCATTACAACACTAATGCACTATACATCCCTTTAAGAAAGGAGGATTTGTATTGCGGATAAATATTGATAGTACAACACCCATTTACATTCAAATTGCTGAGTGGCTTCAACACGAAATTATTGCAGATCGTCTACAAGCAGATGACAAAGTATATTCTCAATATCAGCTCGCAGAAATGTTTAATGTCAATCCAGCGACTGCTGGCAAAGGGCTCACTAGTTTACTGGAAGAACAACTTCTTTATAAGAAAAGGGGGCTTGGCATGTTCGTCACAGCAGAAGCAAAACAACTAATTTTAACTAAACGCCGCAGTGAAACATTAACAAAAATGGTGCTTGACCTTGTGAATGAAGCAAAAAGGCTTCATGTGTCTGATGAGGAATTACTCACATTAATCCGTAAAACACAGGAGGGTTTGAAATGAACATATTAACCTTTGAAAATGTAAGTAAAAAATATCGTCGAGGCAAAAGTGCGCTTTCAAATTTCACTTGTACAATAGAAGAAAATAAAATCATCGGTATTATTGGACGAAACGGCGCCGGTAAATCTACATTTCTAAAAATAGCAGCAGGTCATATGAAGCCTACACACGGAGATTGTCGCATATTTACTCATAATCCTTTGAACAGTTTACTTGTCTCTGCAAATACAATTTTGATAGATGATCAGCTCAGCTTTTCAGACATGTTCTCACTTGATGACATTTTAAAAATGGGCAAAGATTTTTACCCAAATTGGCAAGAGGATTTAGCCTATCGATTACTAACTTACGCAGGGCTTTCAAGATCCTCAAAACATGCGGAACTATCGAAGGGGCAATTAGCTACTTTTAATTTAATCTACGGTCTTGTTAGTCGCTGTAAGCTCACATTACTTGATGAGCCGATGAATGGAATGGATGAAGCCATTCGAACTGACTTTTATCGCGCTATCTTGAAGGAATATATTGCTTACCCTCGTACAATTTTAATATCAAGTCATCACTTACATGAACTTGAAGCGATCGTAGAAGAAATTATTTTAATTGATGAAGGCACAGTCGTGGAACATACTTCTGTAGAAGATTTAAAGCAATTATTAGTCGCTTTGCATGGTCCAGCAGATGACGTTCACCGAATTATTTCTGGCGCTACTATTTACCAGGAGAAAACGGTAGGACCTCATACATCGGTCATTATCGAAGCAAAAAGCCTATTTATCGATGAACAGCAACTAAAAGCTTTGGACATTCGCATCCAATGTCTAACAGCTAGTGAAGTGTGTATGTATTCAACAGCTAAAGGAGGCGGGGTAATTGATGATGTCTTTAAGTGAAGTGAAATTTAGTACAGCTGTACGTAAGCAAGTGAAGTGGAAACTAAGGTCATTTAGTCAAGCATTACTCACACTCATATTTTTACAATTATTTTTTACGATGCTTACTATGGATAGTACTTCTAGTTTCGGCACTTCCAACAGTTTTTTCGAGCTATCCATTAAATCATTCACACTGGATCTCATTTTAATCATAACTTGTATATGGGGTCTGATTACAGGATTATTGATTTCCACAAAAGCTTATCGTTTTGATGATTTAGCTATTGTCGCTAGTCGTACTACGAGCTCGGTCGCAAATAGTATTGTCCTTGTGATTTTCAGCGCTTTTGGGACATTTACCATTTTTGCAGCTTTTTATATACAAGTTGCTAGACTTTCACTATTCGGTGATAAAGCCATTATCTATGAAACTCATTCCATGACCTTGGATACTATACTTTTTTGCTTCAGTTTACTACTCCTAAGCACTGCCATAGGCTATGTAATCCCAATAAGTTTCAGCAGTTTTCGTAACGGGGTTGGGTTACTTTTAGCAGCTCTAGTCTGTGTCCGTATCATTCGTTACCTTTTTAGACAGTCAACTGGTACAACAACTTTTATGGCTATCTCTTCACCTGGAATGCTTGCTATGATTTTCAGTGTATGTTCCCTAATACTCCTTGCCCTCGCAACTTTGGCTGTAAGTAAATCGGAGGTGCTACGATAATGAGTATATTAATCGCAATATTGCCCATAGTTATATTTATCACTTCCATCTTTTTCTTTCAAAAGAAGTTCAAAATCTCTAAAAAATTATGGACACCTAAACGAATCTATATTGTCGTCGGTATTTATCTAATTATTGGATTATCAGCTATGATTTATTCTACTGTTAACATCGATAAAGAAATAGCGCCCTTATCGAAGGATGAACTCATTGCTCTGAACAAACAGTTAGTCGAAATTTCAAAATATGAACAAATGGATGATTCTTCTTATTTAGATGATCAGTATATTAAAGAACGTTGGTCATACAAAATAACAGAAAATCAGCTGGATATTGCTTTATCAGCTGACTATGACCAAAGTTTCGATATTCGTATTCGTTATAATGAAAATCAGTCACCGAACACGTTTTCTATTAGTTATTATCAATTCCCACTCATAAAAAGAGGCGTCGATTACGGAAAAGAAGTTGCTTCACCTACTCTATCTTATTCCGACAATCAGTTAACGATTGAACAACCTCCAATCACTTACATTAATCGCTATTATTTCACACCATCGATTATGGTACTTCGGGACGTTATTTCTCTAGATGATGATTTCCAAACGCACTTTCTCAAGAATGGTTTGCTCTTAATTGATGCACCAACTTCTTTAAACCTCAATGATCCTACAGGATATATTCTCTTTATTCAGTAAGAAAGGTGAAGCCCAAAATTAGGGCTTCACCTTTTCATTATTTATTCTTTCGTGATTTTACTGCACCAATGATAGCTGGTACAACTGAGATGACAATAATTAAAATTAGAACTGTCGAGAAGTTATCTTTAATGATCGGGATATTACCGAAGTAATAGCCAAGTAATGTACAGCTGAATACCCAAAGGAAAGCACCCAATACATTATATAGTAAGAAATAGCGATAATTCATTTTACTCGCACCCGCTATAAACGGAATAAATGTGCGGATAAAGGGCATAAATCGAGCAATGACAATGGTTTTACCACCATGCTTATTAAAAAATGCTTCTGCCGCCTCCATACGTTCTTTCTTGATGATGCGCCCTAAAAAACTATTTGGAGGTATCGACATTCCCACTTTGTGACCAATATGATAATTCAAAGTATCCCCTAATATAGCAGCTGTTAAAAATACCGGAATTAAAATCCATAAATTAAATGCACCCATTGCGCTCGCCAATGTACCACTTGCAAATAATAGTGAATCACCTGGTAAAAATGGGAAAATAACAACGCCTGTTTCAACAAAAACAATACCAAATAAAATAACATACGACCAATTACCAAAATCGCGTATAATCTCTTCTAAATGCACATCAATATGCATGATAAAACTAATTAATTCTTGAATAATTGACATTAAGTTAACTCTCTTTCAAACAAATTTTATTTTGTTACTAATCCATCTTCTTATTCTTTAACGTCGTTTTCCGTTAAAGGTTGCCGTCACATCATAAACATGCACAACAATGATTTTATCACTCGTTGCACGTACACTCAATTGATTTATTACATACGAGCAAAATAACCTTCAAAACTACCTTCAAATCTAAATATAGTGCTAAAGAAAAGTGCATTCACGCCCTTTTAGCTACTTGTGAGCCTAAAGCGAAAGTTAAGCGCTCCTCAAACTTTCACCCGATGGAGCAAACCGCGATCTCCTCACGATCTGGAGCGACTTCACACCAAACTCGAGCGACCTAAGAAAGGTGCTTTACCCTAGACACCTTGAAAAAACTTATACTTTCTTACTCTTGAACAAAAAATAAGCACTTCCTGTTCAAAGTGAACAAGTAGTGCCTATTTCATTTAAAATAAGTGATGGTATGCTATCAAAATTTTTTAATGTACTTTCAACGAACGTCGCAAAATTTTACCTGTCGTATTTTTTGGTAGTTCGTCAATGATTTCAATAACGGTTGGTACTTTATATTTTACTAGGTGTTTTGCACAATATGTTAAAATATCTTCTTTCGTAGAGGCCTCTTTATCTTTTAAGACAACATACGCATGCACTGCTTCACCAAAATTTTCATCTGGATAACCGACAACAGCCGCTTCTACCACATTGCGATGTGTAAAGAGCACTTCTTCTACTTCTCTAGGATACACATTGAAGCCACCTACTATAATCATATCCTTTTTTCGATCGACAATATAAAAATAGCCCTCATCATCTACTCTAGCTAAATCACCTGTACGCAGCCAGCCGTCTTGCAAGGCAATAGCTGTCTCCTCCGCCATTTTGTAATACCCCTTCATTACATTTGGTCCACGTACAATTAGCTCACCAACTTGTCCAACTGGTACCTCTTGTCCATACTCGTCAACAACTTTATTTTCAACATTAAAAATAGATGTGCCAATAGAACCTGCTTTTCTATCTCGATCTAATGGGTTAAAACAAGTAACTGGTGATGCTTCAGACAATCCATACCCTTCTGATACACGTACATTAAATTTCTCCTCGAAATTATGTAACAGTGCCACTGGCAATGATGCCCCTCCCGAAATCGCTAAACGAATTGTTGAGAAATCTTCTGGATTGCTATCTTGTAACTGATATAAGAAATTGTACATTGTCGGTACACCCGCAAATACCGTTGCTTTATGCTCCTTTGCCATAGTAAAAATTTCGGCCGGGCTGAATCTTGGTGCTAATAATATAGTAGCTCCGCTAACTAATGGAGCATTCACTACTACCGTTAAGGCAAATACATGGAACACAGGTAAAGTCGCAATAATTCGATCGTCTGCCTTAAAGTCTAGATAAGTTGCTACATCACACGCATTTGAATAAATATTCTCATGCGTTAACATCGCTCCCTTTGGAGTACCTGTTGTGCCTGAAGTATATAAAATGATTGCGTTTTCATTTGATTGCACTTCAACTGGCTCCAGTAAAGATGTTGCCCTCGCTATTAAGTGCGAAAATAAGTGTGTTTTGGATTTAGCTTTTTCCGAAAGACCTGCTACTTTTTCTACTGTATCCGCTGCCGTTTCACACACGATAAATGCCTCTACTTGTGGGAAAGCATGAACACCCATTTCAACCAGTGGAAGCAATGCATCTAAAGCAACCACTGTTTTCACATCACCATTACTTATAATGTAAGAAATTTCATCTGGTGTGTAAATCGGGTTTATTGGAATTGCGGTAGCACCTAAGCGCAATGTGGCGTATAAGGATATTAAATAATGTGGTGTATTGCCGAGTAAAAACGCCACATGATCCCCTTTTTCTACCCCTAAATCTTGTAATGCTTTAGCAAAGCGGCCAACTGTTTGTTCAAACTCCTCATAAGATGTATCTTTCCCCATAAAATGATAAGCTGCCTTAGTTGGCTGCTCGATTGCTTGCTGCCTCACTCTTGAAACTAAATTCAATTACACCATCCCCTTATCGTATAAAATGAATTGTTATTCATAATTATTATATAAGAAGAGTTTTCAGAAAACAATATATTTTTTATTTAATGTTGTTTTTCTTGTAGAAAAATCACTTTTTCTCTATATAACTAACTTTACCTCGAACGAATATGTGAGATGTAACGCCAGCGAATTAAATAGAAATAAACTACTTGGATAAGTATAAAGAAACAAAATGCAAAGAGAATTTCTTTTGCTATCGAGATGTTAGCAATGTCCTTTATAACTCCTTGTAACATTAAAAATGCGAAGGCACTATGCAACATTGCCATTCCCCAAGGCAAGAAAAATTGTGGAATTAAATTTCGGCTGACGAGTTTTTTCAATTCTAAATCTGTTAAGCCCATACGTTTTAACACTTCAAACTTCTGTTTTTCACGCTCTAATGATGTATGCAACTTAAAGTAAATAAAACTACCTGCCGCTAATAAGAACACAGTCGCTACAAGCAAACCGACTAATGTGAATAAGGAATATGTTGCTACTACATAAGAATAGTTCAAACCCGCATTTTCAAAATAAAATGGACTATATTTCCCTGCCTTCTTTGGATAGGCACTTATTGCATCGTCCGCAATATCCAAACCAATTTCTTTCGTTTCCACCCATTGTGGAATATCGAAAGTAAATAGATGATATTCAGGCTGTGACACCGTTTTATCAGCAAGTGGATTTACTAGTTTTCTAAAATCCTTATCGCTAACAACAATTGAATTCACACTTACAATTGAACCTGGAAATACTATCTCAGGATAAACACTATCGATTCTTAGCTGCACATTATTTTCTTCAAGTACTGTATTCACAACTTTTTTTTCTAATTTTTTCAGCGAATCTTCCGAGTAAGGGATAAAAACCGCTTCCCCTTCTGTTAAGTTCAGCATTGGATAGCCGAAAGAATACAATAAGTTGTTCATATCCGTTTCTCTAAATACTTCAACTTCATTATGTGTATACGAAGAAGTTTGTTTCACAACAACAAAACGCGTTAAATGATAAGAGAGGTCTTTATTATCCAGTTGCTGTGTAAGCATTTTAATATGCTGTTCCTCATAAGCATTATCGACATCACCTTTATAAATAAGCCCTAGCGGATTTAATCGTTCGAACTGTGTTGTATACGACGTCATCGCCGCTAATATACCTACAGACACAAAGGCAAAAGTAGACACCATTGTAACTAGAAAAAACATGCGCACATTATTTTTCATAATATTCGTTTGTTCTGCCACTGTTAACAAACGGAATCGTCGCCAATGAAATTTCCGCTTTTTTCGAGCTGAAGTTAAGAGGAACGGTACTGAATCACTGAAAAAGTAATATGTGCCGAACGTTGCAGTAAGCGGAATAAGTAATATGAGACCAATTAGCGACGTTTTTGAAACAATAAACGCCAGTACATATGTAACTACTATTAAAGCGATTCCATAAATAGCCCGCGTATTAGAGTAGGAGACAGATTCGTTAAAATAGTCTGCCCCCTTCATCAAATCAGTAATTTTTCTTTCACGTGTAAAACGTACACTTATAAATGAAATCACGACAAATGCACTTGTAAAAACACCAATCGTTAGTAAAAACGGCTCCCATGACATATATAAAGGCAATTCATCTAAATGTAAAATTTCCCGTACAATCATGAAGAAAAATTTCGAAAAGGAAAAACCAAAAATAATACCTACAATTATTGAGGCTAAACCAATAAGCATTATTTCTAAAAATACTAGTTTATTCATTTGGCGTTTCTCCATACCAAGATGTAACAGTATGCCAAATTCCCTCGATCTCGCCTCTAAAAATGCACTCATTGAATAGTATAAGAAGAACAAAGTAAACAGTACTAAAATAACTTCTGCACCAATCATTCCGATTAGCGAAACATCCCCTAAAATCCCCTCCTCTATATTAGGATGAAACATTAGCATAGAATAAATGAAAAATACCGATACCGAGAAGAAACTGGCCATAAAAAAGGCCGCATAAATACGGCTATTTCTTACAACGTTACGGTAAGCGAATTGTTGAAAGGTCACCTACTTGTCCTCCTCCTAATAAGCTCAACACATTTAAAATGCGTTGGAAAAACATTTGGCGTCGGTCATCCTTATAAATTTCATTGAAAAATTCACCATCTTTAATAAACAACACCCTATCGCAATAGCTTGCAGCAATGGGATCATGTGTCACCATAATAATCGTCGTCTTTTTTTCCTTATTTACTTTAGATAATAGCTCTAGTACATCCCGTGAGGAATTTGAATCTAAATTCCCAGTTGGTTCATCCGCTAATATTAAGCTCGGATTATGAATGAGCGCTCTCCCAATAGCCGTTCTTTGCGCCTGTCCACCTGAAATTTCATTCGGGCGATTATACAAAAATTTCCCTAAATCCAGTTTTTCAACAATATCAGCGAGCCTTCTTTCCATCTCTTCTACTGTTTGCTGATCCAATGTCAGTGGCAAAACAATATTTTCTTCAACCGTCAGCATATTTAGCAAATTAAAGTCCTGGAAAACAAAACCAAGCTGTCTTCTTCTAAAATAAGCAAGTTCAGATTTATTTAACTTATGTGGATTCATGCCATCTAAAATAATTTCCCCTGATGTCGGTTCATCAATAGTCGAAATAATATTCAGTAATGTCGTTTTCCCGCTTCCAGAAGGGCCCATGACCGCTACAAACTCTCCTTCTTCTACATCAAGACTTAGCTGATTAACTGCGCGGTGTGTCACTTTCCCTTCATACACTTTTGTTATTTCTTTAATTTGCAGTATTGGCATAGCAATCACCTTATTTCCCAATCAATTCAACTGTTTTTTCCGAAACATCAGGAAGAACTACTTCAAAGCCAATTTGAAAATACGGCTCTGTTAACCATTCAGGCTTCCCCTCATTTTGCTCCGTTAAAGTAAAGCAATGTGCATCTACAACAATGTCCCACTCATCCAATTCTCCTTCTACAATTTCTCCACATAAATTGTAATAACCACTATACATCACTTGATTACCGTCTACAGGAAAAGCTTGTAAAAGACTTGGCTTATATGGATCGATGCCTAGTATTTCACAAAAACCAAGTACTTCTTGATTCATCGTCCGACTTGCTGCACGAAAGTTTTCAGCAATTGTTTCTACATCAATATTGGAAAAAGCAGCTTGTGTTTTCTCTACATCTATTTTCAACAACCAACCTTCAATTTGCACTTCATTCATATACACTCCTCCTAATTCGTAAATGTGACCGTTACATTTGTTCCTTTTCCTACCTCAGATGTAATCGCTATAGTATGTCCTAGCTTGTCACAAATTTCTTGTGCTAAATATAAACCCATACCCGTAGATTCGCCTGTTTTCCGCCCATTTTCTCCAGTAAAAAAAGCTTTTGTTACTCTCGATAAATCTGATGCTGGAATCCCTATTCCTTCATCACGTATTGTCAGTTCCACGTAGCCATCTTTGCATTCGGCGGAAATCGAAATTTTCTTATTCTCTTCAAATGTATATTTCACAGCATTTGTCACAAATTGGCTAAGTACAAAACGTAGCCACTTCGAATCGCTTGCAACAACGATGTCATCATCCACATGAATTTCAGGAAAAACACGTTTCGTAATAAATAAACGTTTATTTTCATTTACAGTTGCCGTAATAATGGCCTTTAAGGGCACTTGTTCTACATGCATATCTTCTTCAAAGTTCTCAATTCTTGCATTGACGAGCACCATTTCAAGCCCTCTACGCAATCGGTCAATTTCCTCTTGGACACTTTTTTTATCTAACGGGCGTTCGTCTTGCAACAATAATTCAATGACTGAAATAGGTGTTTTCATTTGATGAACCCATTGATTCATAAATTGGTCATGGCGCTTTTGACTCGCGTAAAGCGCATGCAATTCATGTTGATACAAACGATACATTTCATGCATATAATTTTCAGCCTGTAATGCTTCGGGGGTTTTTGCATTTTTTTGGAGCGTATCTTCCATACTTTTTGGCAAATGCGCAATTTTCGTTAAATAATCTTGACGCATTAAATAACGTACAAACAAAAATGAAGCAAGTAATACTAAGCTAATTGAAATAGAATACACTGCTGTATCGAAATTTCTAAAGCCGTCTAACCAATACAACAGCATGATAAATAGCACTAGAATAACTTGAAAAAAAATAAATGTTAGATGATCCTTCAAAAACAGACGCCAGCCCATTAAGCTTCACCTTCACTCAATATAAAGCGATAGCCCGCACCACGTACTGTTTCTATTGTAGATTGCACACGATAATCCGCTAATTTTTTCCGAACACGTGTCATATTTACATTCAATGTATTTTCATCAACAAAGGCTTGGTCGTCCCATAATTGTTCTAACAGTTGTTCACGTGTCACAACTTTTGGTGACTGTCCCATTAGAAGTTCTAAAATGATGCATTCTTTTTTCTGCAATGGGATATCTAACTCACCTTTATGTAATTCCATCCGTTCAAGATGCAATACAAGCTGTCCTTGTTTAATCGTTCTTTCCTCTTGTTTAACCGCATACTCACCGTATGTTCTACGCAAATGACTACGAATTTTAGCAAGTACAATTTCATAGTTAAAAGGCTTCGTTATAAAGTCATCACCGCCATTTTCTAAGGCGAAAATTTGGTCCATTTCACCAGATCGAGCAGAGATAAAAAGTATCGGACACGTGGTATGCTGACGCAATTGGCGACACCAATAGTAACCATCATAGGCAGGTAAATTTATATCAAGCAATACCATGTGCGGATTAAATGCAGTAAATTCTTCTATTAAATAATCAAATTCCTTAATTGTTTCAACTTCATATTGGTATTTCCTAAGTGTTTCAGCAAGTAATGATGCAATTTTCACATCATCTTCTACTATCAAAATCCGATGTTTCTCCATATACACTCTCCTTTCTTCTTCATTTCATTGTATCAAAAAAAGTGAATGACTCAAAAGCAAAGCTAATACTTACTTTCCACATAAAAACTTCATCATAACGTAGAGTTGATTTCCGTTCCGGCCGGGCGCTTTCCGGGGGGCGTCTGATGAGCCGCTTCGGGCCAACATGATGTTGGTCACAAAGGCGTTGTCACAGGATGTGACGTTCTTAGCCTTTGTTCCTCTGCAAGCTCGCTCCAGGGTCTCATCTAGACGCTAATCCCCCAGGAGTCGCCCAGCCTCCACTACAATCAACTTGCATTTTCAAAATAATATGCTAGTTAGTCGAATATCATCTATGACTTTTAGTGTTGAGCTACATAAAAACTAAACTGCAAATACTTTCTATAGAAATCACATCCTCAGCTTAAAATCATTATTTCGCACTTAAAAAGCTGTCCAATGTCGTCATTTCCAGACGTATTGGACAGCTTTCTTGTGTTAATAAATCAATTGTAAAAATTCTTCCGTTGTTACTCCACCGAAAAATTTTGCAATATCTATATCAGATAACGCTTCGCTAATGGCTGTACGATTATGCTGTGTCCCTATAAGACGTTTTTCAACATCGTCCATATCACCGACACCGAAGAAATCGCCAAAAATATGTGCTTCTTCAATAATGCCATTTTTCACTTCAAGTCGAATGTCCAGGCCTCCAGACGGGAAACGATGTGTTTTTTGAATATTAAAGCGTGGGGACTTACCGTAATTCCACTCCCAAGTTTGGTAGCGTTCTTCAGATAATTTGTAAATATTCGCCCAGTCTTCCTCTGTCAGTTCGTAATAACGAATATTTTCTTCGCCACCAAAAATGGACTTTAATACTTCTAAGCGAAACTCCTCAACAGTCAGTTTGTCTTTTAAAAACTCTGAAATATTTGCCACACGTGAGCGGATCGATTTAATGCCCTTCGATTCGATTTTATCTTTTTTCACTTTTAAAGCTGACACAACTGCATCAATTTCAGTATCGAACAATAACGTACCATGACTAAACATACGTCCTTTCGTAGAAAACTGTGCATTGCCCGATACTTTACGTCCCTCAGCTAAAATATCATTACGACCTGACAATTCAGCATTTACACCCATCTTCGCCAAAGCATCCACGACAGGCTGCGTGAATTTTTTGTAATTCATGAAGCTATCGCCATCATCCTTTGTAATGAAGCTGAAGTTTAAATTACCAAGATCGTGATAGACAGCGCCACCGCCTGAAAGACGGCGCACAACAATAATTTCATTGTCTTCAACATAGTCTGTATTAATTTCTTCAATTGTATTTTGATTCTTTCCTATAATAATGGATGGCTGATTGATGTAAAAAAGTAACACTGGCTCCTTTTCAACATCCATTTTTTTAAGTAAATACTCCTCAATAGCAAGGTTTATGCGTGGATCATGGATCCCTTTATTATCAACGAAAATCATCGTAACTTCCTCCTTCACAAAATATCCATATTTATTTTAACTCAAAATAGGCATTTTGTGTTGACGAATCCAAACTGTTATAATACACTGTGTAATATAGAAACAGTAATAGTACAGATTAACTTGAAGGAGGGACCACAATGTTAGATAACGTAGTAGAATTTTTCAAGAACTTGCCTGCAAAGCAATGTACTGAATGCGGAGAAAAAATTGAAGAACAAAGTGAATGCTACAGCAACACTTGTGAAAAATGTAACTGCCTGTAAGCATTTGTCTATTATTAGTTTATAGTCAACGAAAGCGTGCCCCACACGCAAATTGACTTAGGTATCTCATCACATTATATTTTGATGTACCCTTAATTAAATCTCTTACAAAATGAAAACCGCCAAATGATACGCTCATATCATTCGGCGGTTTTTTTCCATTTTACTACAATATTTAATTAAACTTCTTCCGCTACTTTTGAGTAACGTTTTTTATGAAGGAGTATGAAATAGCCTAATGTAATACATAGGAATACCATTAAGTAACCGAATAGTATTCCAAAGTTTGTAAATAAGAAAGCTGTGTCCCCAGTTGAAATACTTGCTTTAAATGCCATTACTGTATATGTCATTGGTAACAACTGGTTGAATACTTGTAGTGGACCTGGGATTAATTCCAGTGGGAATGTACCTGCACTTGTTGTTAATTGCAAAATTAAAATGACAATCGCAACAAAACGTCCAGGATCCCCCATTATTGATACGAACATCTGAACTAAAGCTAAAAATACGTAACTCGTAATCAATCCCGTTAAAATGAAGTACCCCATATTTTGAACTTCTAGTCCAAGAGCCCATTTAAGCGTGCCAAGCGTTAGCATTGTTTGGATAAAGCCAACTACTGCTAGCACAACTACTTTACTAGCAAACCATGACGCACCGTTTTTAGGGCGAATGGCCGGCTCCACTAATGGGAATACAATTGAAATTAATAACGCGCCTACGAATAAACCTAGAGAGATAAAGTAAGGTGCAAAACCTGTACCATAGTTAGCTACTGGATTAATCGATTCCTTTGCTACTTCTACTGGCTGACCTACCATCTGGTACGTATCATCATTTGCGTTCACTTCACTTGCCTTTTCGCTTGCTTCACTTAATTTACTAGAAAGTGTTGCTGTACCATCTGCAAGCTCTATGGATCCATCTGTTAATGTTTGTGAACCTTCTGCAAGCTCTCCGGATTTGGCAGCAAGAGTTGTTGTCCCTTCATTTAATGTCGAAGTTCCTGCCAGTAAGTCATTTAATCCACCCGCTAATGTTTGTGAACCAGTTGAGGCCGAATTCACACCAGCAGATAATTCTCCTAATTTCTCAGACAGTGTAGCATTCCCACTCTGTAATTGGCTCGCCCCTTGAACTAAGTCACTACTTTTCGCAGTTAAACCTTGCACACCTGCTAATGTCTGTGCCTGCGCTGTCTTAATTTTGCTAGCATCACCATTTAATCCATTTGCACCGGCTTGTATATCGGCTGAGCCTGTAACTAATGAATTTAATCCATTATGCACAGTTGCACTTCCTGCTTCAAGTTGCGCTATCGTCTGTTTTAAAGCTGCTGCTTCACTTGGTGGCATAGCAGTTATTACATTTTGTAATTGAGATGAAAGACTAGAAATATTCGCCTGTAAATTGGCTGTATCCGTCTTCGCTTGACTGGCTGATCCATTTAATTTGGCTGCGTTATTAGCAATCGAAGCTGTGCCTGCAATCATTCGCTGCTGTTGTTCATTTAATGTTAGAAGCCCTGATTCTACTTGAGTTACCCCTTTTGTATACTGAGTTATTCCATCGTGTAAAGAGGCTGCTCCAACAGATGTTTGCTTAGCACCTTGCTGTAATTGTGTTGCACCATCTTGCAATTTCAATAACCCTGTAGCAAGTTCATTGGCACCAACCGAAGCTGTTTGCGCTCCTTGCGTTAATTGATTTGATCCGTTTGAAAGCTCAATCGTACTTGATGCCAGCTGTT
Organism: Lysinibacillus sp.; assembly: GCA_036638655.1. Classification (GTDB taxonomy): domain Bacteria; phylum Bacillota; class Bacilli; order Bacillales_A; family Planococcaceae; genus Lysinibacillus. The sequence continues at coordinate 27,720 of JAVWKG010000029.1, forward strand.
TAAGATAGCCTTGTAAATCTCCAGCACCTGAAGCCAGCTTTTTAGCGCCTTCATCTAATTTAGATGAACCATCTGCCGCTTCTGTAAAGCCATCACCTAAAGTAGTAATCGTGTCAAATAGTTTTTCTGCATAAGTCGCAGATACTTGTACATTTACTTCTGAACGAATAAGCTCCATTGCCGTTTCACCAATTTGAGCCCCTAAAAAATTTATCCCTTCATTCGGAATATAATTCATCACTAATTTCGATGGTTTTTCATCTAATAATGTTGTTGCATGCGCTGAAAAGTTTTCTGGAATTTCAAGAATCATATAATAATCACGGCCATTTAGCCCTTTTTCCGCCTCGTCCTTCGAAACTTCAATAAACTTAAATTGCTCACTATCTATGAGCTTTTCTATTAAGTCATCACCTAGCTTCAATTCGACGCCTTCCATTTCAGCACCTTTGTCATCATTTACAATGGCCACCGGTAAATCTGGTAAGCCAACATATGGATCCCAAAATGCCCATAAAAACATACCCGCGTACATTACTGGTATAAATAACACTGCAACAATGGAAACGAGCATTTTTCTCGTTTTCAATATTTGTAGCCACTCCGCTTTTATCATTTTCAGTTCCTCCTAGACGTTATGACCAAATGCGTCAATTGGTCATTTCACTTCAAAAAAAATCTCAAACCTCAATACAATTGAAATTTGTAGACCTTTCTTATTAGATAACTAACCCTCTAAAAATAGTTTCTTTAAAAAGATTTAATATCTTTTCTTCTGGTATGTCATCATCATGTAACTCATGCCAATCAACAACAAAGGCTAAATATGCTTTTAACAGTAAATAACCGACAAGCAACGCATCACAATCTCGAATCTCTTTTTTATCGATACGTCTTTGAATAAGTTCTGCAACATACGAAATAATTTCAGACTCAATATGCATTAACACTTGTTTTACTGCTGGTGTACGTAGCTCTTTTTCTTCCTCAATTAGCTTCGCAAATAAAAGATGTTTTTCACGAAATTGTAGCATTTTCATTAAAGCCATATGCGCATTTTCCATAAAGCTAGCCGATACATCTAAAATAGCATCTGCTTCCGCTTTCATTTCTCGAACAAGAGACATAACAATTTCTTGAAATAAAATTTCCTTATTTGCAAAAAATGTATAAATCGTACCTTTACCGACATTTGCAATTTTCGCTACTTGCTCCATTGTTGTTGCTTTATAGCCAAACAACGTAAAAGATTTCGCAGCAGCTTCAATGATTTCTTGTCTACGATCCATGATTATCCATCCTCCCTTTTTGCATAAAAATAAAATGACCAGAAAACCAATTCGGTCATCCGGTCATTATCATAACGCCATTTTATATTTAATGCAAGCTATTAATGTTCGTTGTGGTTTGTTTCATCTGAATCTGATTCCTCTGGATCCTCTGAATCCCCATGCATCATACCTTTATCTGCTTTTTCATCTTCTTCAATTACTTTTGTCATATCAGGTGTTCCGACAGTGAGCTTTTGTTTTGGCATAACATGGATTGAATTTGCCGTCGTATGAGCGTGCATATAGTACACACCATCATGGTCTAAAGTCGTTTTTGCTTTATAAACACCTTCTGCATCTAACACGCCATCAATCATTTGCCCTTCATCACGAAGGCCTG
>JAVWKG010000030.1:0-26923 GCA_036638655.1 Lysinibacillus sp.
AGGCTAAAAATATAGTATGAGTGAGTTTAAATATCTTCACTTTTTTGTACACGTTTTTTTTTCATTCTCAACCCATTGCTCAGAGGCGTTCTTAATTAGGATTTCATTTTCTTTTGAAATTTTTCTACTTCTAATAATTAGATAAGTAATCAAGACGATAAAACCAATACTAGCACAAATTAGTGTAATTGTTAGATTACCCGAATTATTGAACATATTATTCCCTCCAATTTACTATAGTATCTCTGTTTAACTCTTCTGACCTCTTTGTTAAATAGAGTGACTAACATTTTTTTAGCGCCATAAACATTTTCCATATGACTTTATTAAAACTTTAACAAATTTACTAAAAAGGAAATTTCAAATCTATATTACATTCACTACTTTGTACTAACAAAGTTCTTTAGTGAAACAAGGGTTTATAACGTATACATAATTAAACCTAATAATGTTCCTAAATGCAAGTTTGGACATATACTAATAAGCCGCGAATGTTGTTATATCAACGTTTTGAGGCTTTTTCTAAGAACATTATTTATACAGTTTTTTATACAGGTGGCGTCAACCGTTGATGTAGCAGTATTTTTACTTGTTTGGTTTGTTCTTCACTTTGCATAAAATCGTGTATATCTCTTAATGTTGTAAATCCGCATAAATCTGACGGACCTCATTATGATGGATACTTGAACCTATGACCAATTAAATTAGACTATAAAAGTAATATCTGCTCCTATCAATACGTTACTTGCTGCATAGTCTGCATATAATTGATAAGTGTAACGATTACAGCAAAAGGAATCGATTATGAGGAAGCTACTTATGAAAAAAAACTTCTTTAATAAAGAGACAAAAAATCCCGAATTTATAGTTTGCTTTATAAGGCTCAAAAGAATACTGAAATCGCAAATGACGTAGCTGCATGAATGAAAAAGTACAAGTGCAAATCGACTTTTTCAGTTTTTAAATCTAACAAAAGGAAGATTTCTATATAGAAAAAATACAACTTGCACTTTAACACTCAAGATGCTCCTTACTGTATTCTCCTAAATTAAGTGTCGTCTACATCGACAAAAATGACCGAAAAAAGCATGAAAACAACTCAAAATAGTGTCGTTTTCGCATCGGGAATTACACAGGGAAATATAGAGACTAGGTTAATGTGCTTATATTTTTCTAATGAAATAGGCTGTGAACTGGCTAGTTTTACTTAAGAAATTACCTACTTTTAATTACTTTTTGCTGCTGAATGGCTGATTTAAATGTACCTGGCTCTTACCGTGTTGCGCTTGCGGTAGGATTGGTCATCTGTCTTTTGTGAAAACATCATTATGTATTTATGCTATTTGGTGTACAAAACAGGAACATTTATCGGGATAGAAATGAGTAGAAGAATGTGAAGGTTTTTTTAAAACTATGCGTTAAAATGCTTATATAATAAGGTTTATACGAAGATTTACCACGGAAACTTTTGGGAAATTAGCACAGCAAAAAAAACTGTGCGAAATTGAATCAGCGAACGCCCTTTGTTGATCGGTCCTCAAACAACATTTTTCTATCAAAATTTATTCAATTTCATTGTCGTTTTCACACGAGGGAATTTTAATGAGGACTTAAAAAAATCGCTTTTATTCAAATTGTCGATTTTGATATACGACATATTTTTAAATAAGTGCTATTTTAGGACTTTAGTTCTATTTGGCGCTTATTTATATTTAAGTCGTATATCAATTCTGACAAATGTGCTATTTAACGCTTGAAAAATAGTCTATAAAAAATTTATTGCGCAGCATTTTCCTGTGAAAAGGAATATAATCTTATGATTTGGACTTCAGAATTCATGCGCATGTTTTAGCTGTAGAGCCAGAGCTTTTTTGAAAAAAATAAAAAGCAGAGAGTGTACAACTCTCTGCTTGAATGATTCGGAAATTATAGGTTAATCGCTTTTACTTCGTCGATATTTTCAAGTTGACCAACGAATGCTAAATCTTCGTCCGTTACTACATTATCAACTGTTAACATCATAACTGCTGTGCCGCCAACTTGTGCACGACCAACTTGCATTGTTGCAATGTTGATGTCTTTTTCAGCTAATTTTGTTGCTACGCGACCAATTGCACCTGGTTTGTCAGTATTTTTAATGTAAAGAAGGTGACCTTCAGGTACTACGTCTACTACATAGTTTTCAACTTTTACGATACGTGCGCCAAGACCATTTAATAATGTACCTGCAACTGTATGTGTTTCGTTAGCTGTTTTCACTTCAATTGTGATTAAGCTTGTGAAGCCTTTAGCAGTTGTTGTTTTATGTTCGTTAATTTTCATGCCAATACGTTCAGATAAATAACGAGCATTCACATCATTCACGTGGTTACCATGGTTTTTAGATAATAAACCTTTTAGTGCGTTTGAAGTTAATGGACGAACATCGTAGTTTGCCACTTCACCAGCATATGATAGGTTAATTTCTTTAACAGGCTCAGTCGTAATTTGAGATAAAAATGAACCAAGTTTTTCACCTAATTCGAAGAAAGGTTCTACTTGTGCAAGTAATTCTTTCGGAATTGAAGGCATGTTTACAGGGTTAGTTACTGTACCTGTTTTATAAAATTTAATGATGTCGTTAGATACGTCAACAGCTACAGACTCTTGTGCTTCAATTGTAGATGCACCTAAGTGAGGTGTTGCGATTACTTGTGGTAAAGTTAATAATTTATGATCAGTTGCTGGCTCAGATACGAATACGTCAAGTGCCGCTCCCGCTACTTTACCTTCTACGATTGCATCGAATAAATCATCTTCGTTGATGATACCGCCACGTGCACAGTTAATGATGCGTACGCCGTCTTTCATCATGTCGAATTTTTCTTTGTTAATCAGGTTACGTGTTTCAGGAAGTAATGGTGTATGCACTGTGATGAAATCAGCAGCTGCACAAATTTCTTCAACTGTTGCTTTTGTTACACCTAATTCTTTTGCGCGCTCATCTGTTAAGAATGGGTCATAAGCCATTACGTTCATACGTTGACCTTTTGCACGGTAAGCTACTTCAACGCCGATACGTCCGAAACCTAAAACGCCTAAAGTTTTGTTTTTAAGCTCAACCCCAACGTAAGATTTGCGGTCCCATTTACCGTTTTTAAGTGTGTTGAAAGCTTGAGGAATATGACGTGCTAAAGAAGTCATCATAGCGATTGAGTGCTCAGCAGCAGAGTTCGTGTTACCATCTGGTGCATTTACAACGATAATACCGTGCTCAGTAGCTGCTGTAAGATCGATATTATCAACCCCAACACCCGCGCGACCGATTAGTTTTAAATTCTTGGCAGCTTGGATTACTTCACGTGTTACTGTCGTTTGGCTACGTACTAAAAGAACATCTACATCAGCAATTTTTGCGATTAATTCATCTTGAGTAAGTCCTGTATCAATAATTACATTTAAATCTAAGCCTGTTTCTTGACGAAGAGGGAAAATTCCATCTTCACTAAGTGGATCTGCGATAAATACGTTAATTGTTTTTGTAGCGATAGTTGTCATAATTAATTTGCCCCTTTAAATTTAGTTTTTTTTGAAATATAAAAAGCCTTCCACGCCTTACAAACACAATGGTAGTGTCGTAAGGGGCGAAAGGCTACATAAACTCGGTTCGCGGTACCACCCTTAATCACTGCATGAAAAATAATATTTTTCATTACAGTCTTAGCTATATGCGTAACGTGCATGGGACGGATAAGCATACTTGTAAAGTTGCCAGAGGCTTTAACCAATTTAATGTAGGTTAACATTTTCCGCTTATCTATTCGGGAGTGGAACTACATCGCAGAAATCACTGATTTACACCAACCATCAGCTCTCTTGGGATTTTCTATCGACTAGCATGTCTCCGTCGTTATATTTTCGTGTGATTGAATTTGATAACATCATAATCCTTAATGTTCAGCTTTGTCAACAATATTTCTAAAAACATTAAAAAAACCTTACTTCAGATGTCAGAAAAATAACTAAAAGCGAACTATTTTGTTTTATAAGTTTGTAACGTTCGTGTTTTAGAAGGAGGTATTGAAAGAGTTTTCAGTAATTTAGATACCAGGTAGATGCAAGGATATAAGAGGTTTTCCTACAATTCATATAGAGATTGAAGAGAAAATATATGTATAATCATCAGAAAATTGACATGAATTTTAAGCACGTAAAGCGAAAATTAGAGCTGTCACATTTTCGTCAAAAAATATTTTAACTTTGAAGGAAATAGTATGTCTCGAGAAGAATGTAATAAGATTAGGATATTTAGGGTGGGAGTGTTAAAGATGAAATATGATGTTGCAATAATTGGGGCTGGCATAGCAGGTTTAGTAGCAACCTGTGAATTAATCGATGCAAAAAAGAAAGTTTTGATTGTTGATCAGGAGCCAGAAAATTCAATGGGAGGTCAAGCATACTGGTCATTTGGCGGGCTTTTTCTAGTGAATTCCCCAATGCAACGATTGTTAGGCATTAAAGATAGTAAGGAGTTAGCTTGGCAAGATTGGCTAGGAACAGCAGGGTTTGATCGTCTAGAAGATGAAGATTCTTGGGCGATAAAATGGGCGAAGGCATATGTTGAGTTTGCTGCAGGCGAAAAATATGATTGGTTAAAGTCAATGGGTATGAAATTCTTCCCGGTTGTCGGTTGGGCAGAACGTGGGGGCTCACTTGCTGGGGGGCATGGTAACTCTGTACCAAGATTTCATATTGTATGGGGAACCGGTCCAGCTATCATTAAACCATTTGTAACGAAAGTTCAACAGGCGATGGAAGAAGGCTTAGTAGATTTTAAGCCACGTCATCGTGTAGATGAATTTATCATAGATGAAGAGCGCATTGTAGGTGTTAGTGGCACGATTTTAGCAGAGAGCTTTGCTAATAGGGGAGAGCAAAGTTCGAGAATGGAGGTTGGTGAGTTTTCTTATGAAGCAGAGGCAGTAATTGTAGCAAGTGGAGGTATTGGAGCCAATTTAGATTTAATAAGAAAGCATTGGCCTGAGCGTCTAGGGAAACCGCCTGAGAATATGGTAACTGGCGTACCGGCATATGTTGATGGACGAATGCTTGAGATTACCGAAGATGCTGGTGGACGTATCGTCAATCGTGATCGAATGTGGCATTATACGGAAGGCCTGAAAAACTGGGATCCTATTTGGCCGAATCATGGTATTCGTATTTTACCTGGGCCGTCTTCCTTATGGTTTGATGCCGAGGGAAATCGTTTTGATGCGCCTAATTTCCCTGGTTTTGATACGTTAAGTACATTAGAAGCGATTCAAAAAACAGGTTATGAATATTCATGGTTTATATTAACGGAGAAAATGATTGAAAAGGAATTCACGCTGTCGGGTTCAGAACAAAACCCTGATTTAACAAATAAAAGTATTCGACAGGTGCTAAAGCGGATTTTACCTGGAACACCTGCACCGATTCAAGCATTTAAGGAGCATGGAGAAGATTTCGTCATAGCGAATGATTTAAAAGATTTAGTGGATGGCATGAATAAGCTTGTGGGCAGTGAACTTATTGATTTTATGAAAATAAAAGAACAAATTTTAGCACGCGACCGTGAAATGGATAATACTTTTACGAAGGATTTACAAGTTACAGCCATTCACGGGGCTCGTCGTTATATTGGTGATAAACTTGCACGCGTAGCAAAGCCACATAAAATTTTGGATACGGCTAATTGGCCACTCATTGCTGTAAGGTTAAATATTTTAACGCGAAAAACACTTGGTGGTTTGCAAACAAATTTGGATGGGGCTGTTTTAAGTAGTAATGGTGAGCCGGTTCCTGGCTTGTATGCAGCAGGGGAAGTGAGTGGATTTGGAGGTGGCGGCGTACATGGTTATCGCGCATTAGAAGGCACCTTTGTAGGAAACTGCCTGTTTAGTGGACGTCAAGTAGGTCGGTATTTAGGCAAAAGATAAAAGAAGAGGTGTCTCAAAATTAAGTTTGAGACACCTCTTCGTATGGTAGCTTATTATTTGTTTGATTCGTGAATAATAGCAATTTGTTGTTCGACTTGCTCAGCAGTCCAGCTATTTTCTTGGGTGAAGAAATTTCGCTCTGCTCGGCGGCAATCATCAGAGCAACTACGCATATAGAATGCTTCGTGTTTTTCCTCACATAGCATTAATTTGTGACATGCGGGATTCGCACAGTTTGTATAACGCTCTGAAAGTTCTCCAGTGAAGAAGTCTTTTCCTACAACGACATGCTCCACTTGGTTAATAGGAACGCTACGGCGACGGTCAAATACAAACATTTGCCCATCCCATAATTGACCTTTTACTTCAGGGTCTTTAGCATACGTTGCAATGCCACCATGTAATTGACCAACACTCTCCCCGTAACCTTCGCGTTTCAGCCAACCAGAAAACTTTTCGCAGCGAATGCCACCGGTACAATAAGTAAGCACTTTTTTACCTTCAAAATCAGCTCGATGTTCTTCCATCCAAGCTGGTAGGTCACGGAAGTTTTCGATATCTGGACGAATAGCACCGCGGAAATGACCAAGATCAAATTCATAGTCATTACGTGCATCAATGACAACTGTATTATCCTCTTGCATGCGTTCCATAAATTCCTTTGGTGATAAATAATCACCTGTAATAACATGTGGATTAATGTCATCATCTAAGCCTAAATGGACGATTTCATGGCGAGGGCGGACGTGCATTTTTTTAAATGCATGTTCTTGTACTTCATCGATTTTCCACATAATATCTGCAAAACGTGCATCAGCTTGCATTTGCTTCATATAGTCATTCGTTTGTTCGATTGTGCCTGAAACTGTGCCGTTAATGCCTTCAAAGCCGACTAATATCCGACCAAGAAGACCGATATCTTGACACATAGCTAAGTGCTCAGCAGCAAAAGAAACGGGGTCTTCAATTGTTACATATTTATAGAAAAGTAATACTTGGAAATTTATTTTTGTCATATTAAAACCACCTATTCACTAAATATTCGACAACTAATATAGCATATATTAAGTGGATTTACTTAAAAAGAAGGATATTAAGGGAGAAACACGAATAAGTAATAGTGAATGACTATTCATTTATGGAGGTGTATGAAATGGGATTTTCAACAATTAAATTAGAAAAACAAGGGCGTCGTGCAACGCTATTTTTAAATCGACCTGAATCGATGAATGCGATGGATATCGTGATGATGCAGGAATTGGCTACATGTTTTGAGGAACTTGCGCAAGAAACAGAAATACAGGTATTAGTAATCCGCGGGGAAGGTAAGGTATTTTCGGCTGGTGGTGATATTAAAGCAATGCTAGATCCAAATCAGCCACTTAATATTGACGATGCAATGCTTTACTTAACACGTATTGCTAAAGCATATTATCAATTGCCAATGATTGTCGTTGCAGCTGTTCACGGTGCATCTGCGGGGCTAGGCTTTAGTTTAGCTTTAGGTGCAGATGTTATTGTTGCATGTGAAAACAGCAAGCTCGCCATGAATTTCATAGGTATAGGGTTAATACCGGATGGTGGCGGTCATTTCTTCATGAAGGAACGCGTAGGGACCGTGAAAGCCAAGCAGTTAATATGGGAAGGAAAAGTAATGGCTGCGAATGAGGCGATGCAAGTAGGGTTAATCGACCATGTTGCTCCTGAAGGGACGGTCTTTGAGATGGTCGATCAGCTAGTTGGAAAAATACTTACTTCTCCTGTTGCTTCAATGATTGCCACGAAAAAGATAATGCATGCTCAAAATCTACCTACGCTTGAAAACGTTCTGGCTATGGAAGCAAAAGGACAATCAGCCATGCGTAAAACAGCCGATCATCTTGAAGGCATTAGCGCGTTTGTAGGTAAACGTGAACCGGCTTTTATAGGAAGATAATAGAGGACATTGTCAAAACGTGTACTTTCAAAAGAGAAAGTACACGTTTTTTTGTAAATATTTAATTGTTTTAATGGGTACTAAAGTGAATTGTAATCTTTCGAGACGTTTCATCGACTAGCCTTCAAAAATAAGCGTAGCCTATGTACAATTACACATGGAATAATATAAGTTTGCCAGAGGCATTTACGAGGCGATGTGTTTTTTCGGCTACACCTTTTTCTTCAATTTGCTTTTGACCATTTTGTTTTGCAGAGGCATCATCTTCGAATGTCCATGTTTCATCAAATAAAGTTTCCCCTGTTTGCTCAAATGCAGTAAATCGGTAATTCTCCATAGTAAATCCCACCCTTTGCTTGAAGATAATTCTATTATACATGTAAAAAAAGCAAACATCACGAAAGAAAAAATGAATTTTTTGATAATTTAGTAAAAAAGTTGTGAAATTTCTTTGATTCCTTTTGTGTTTTTCATTCATTTCATAAAACTTCTATGATAAAATAAGAACAAATATTCGGTTTATACTTATTTGGGGTGGTACATTGTCAACGATTCGATTTTTTCATATGGCAGATTTACATTTAGATAGTCCTTTCAAAGGTTTATATGATTTACCAGAGCAAGCATTAAAAAAAATACGTGAAAGTACTTTTGAGGCATTCGAAAAAATCATTGCACGTGCAGTACAAGAGAGACCCGATTTTTTATTAATCGTTGGTGATATTTATGATGGTGAAAATCGCAGTCTAAAAGCGCAAAGAAAATTCCAAACGGCGATGGAAACGCTGTTTCAGCACAATATTCCAGTGATTTTAAGCTATGGTAATCATGATCACTTAAGTGGCTCATGGACACGGTTTGCTTTACCGAGTAATGTCTATGCTCTCCCGAAAGAGACAAGCGTTGTGCAATTGAAAATTCGTGGGAAGCAAGTGAATGTCTATGGCTTTAGTTATGGAGAGCGTCATATTATACAGCCGATGATTGACACGTATCCGGTGGCGACGGACAAGGATGCTCTTCATATAGGGATGTTGCATGGCAGTGTAGCAGGAGATACAGCGCATGCGGTGTATGCACCTTTTACGAAAGAGCAGCTCCTAACGAAAAACTATGATTATTGGGCGCTCGGTCATATTCATAAAAGACAAAGCTTGCATGTAGATCCACCAATTGTTTATCCAGGTAATATACAAAGTCGTCACCGCAATGAACAGGGGATGAAAGGATATTATGACGTGACGCTATCACAAGGTGAAGCGGAATTGACGTTCGTTCCTACATCAGCTGTAGTGTATGAAACTGTTTTTGTGGATTGTGGAGCAGTCAGGCATGCCAATGAATTACTAAAGAAGTGCGAGGAGGCCATAGCGGTTTGTCGTTTAGCGAACAAAGCCTCTGTAGTTGATGTATATTTACAAAATATCGATGAAGAGACTGCCTTGCTTTTAGACAGTTCACCGAAAGCGTCTTGGTTAGAAGCGATACGTGAAGTAGAAGAATCCCAATTGTCTTTATGCTGGGTGCAATCCTTACAAATTCAACGTACAATAAACACGCACTATGAACCTACAGTTGCAACACAATCTGTGCTAAATTTAATAGAAGAGTGGGGCACCGACGAGTGGAAAACGGTGTTAAAAGATTTATACCAACATGCAGGTGGCGCAAGATTTTTAGAACCATTAATGGACCAAGATATTCAGCATTTAAAAACAAATGCACAGGCTTTATTTATAGATGAAATTCAGAGGGCGTGATTGATCGTTGATTGCTATTAAGAAAATACAAATTTACGGCTTTGGCAAACATGAAAATTTGACGATTCATTTACAGGACTCGGTCACAATTTTTTACGGTGCCAATGAAGCGGGTAAAACGACTATTCAACAATTTATTTTGCAGATTTTATTTGGATTTCCTACAAAACAACAAGTACTTCAAAAATATGAGCCGAAAACATCGACAAAGTTTGGCGGACAACTGACAATTGAGCACCCTAAATACGGAACTTGTATAATTGAGCGTGTGAAAGGGAAGGCCGCTGGAGATGTCACAGTTTATTTAGCAGATGGAACAACAGGGCATGATGACTTGCTCGCTAAAATTGTATATGGCTATTCTAGAACTGCTTTTGAAGCCATCTTTGCCTTCTCTATTCACGAGTTACAAGGGATTGAAAAGATGTCTGAGGAGGAGCTGACACATCTCCTATTAGCTTCAGGAACGACAGGAGTAAACCAATTAACCGCACTCGAAAAAAGGCTAGATAAAGATGCAGGTGAGCTATTTAAAAAGAGTGGGAAAATACCTGCCATCAATATGAAAATTGAGCAACTCAAAACGCTTGAAAAAACAATTCAGCAAGAACGTATGAAAATAGAAGTTTTTGAAGAAATGCTCGTGGAATTAGCGCAAATTGAACTGGCATTACAACAGCATTCAGAGGATCAGGCGAAGTTACAGGAAGATTGGCAACGATTAACGATTCAAAGACAAGCACAGCCTTTGTTAGAACAGCAGGTCTCATTACAACATGCATTGAAAGATAGGCAACAGCAGCATTTTCCAGTTGAAGGTATAAGGCGCTATGAGCAATTAAAGGATAAGCTGACAAACGAGCAGTTACAATTCACGCAATTACAAGAAAAATCTGTGGCAATAAAAAGTCAAATTACACTATCAGGCGATGCAATGAAAACAGAGGAACTGCTGAAGTATGTTCAACGTGAATCCGAGTGGAATCAGTTTTTGGTGAAAGAACAAAAGCTAACAGAAGAGCTTTTTGTGCTTGAGCAGGAAATGGAAGGACAGTTTCGCCTATTAGGTATACAAGATGAAGAGCAAAAATCGGCTATTCTTAAAGAAAATGTTTCATTGCAACAGGAACAACAATTTCAAGAGCCATTGCTAGAGTTACAGGAAGCAGAGGCTCAACTTCAATTTCACTTACATTCATTGGAACAAAATCGTGAGGAGTTAGAGCATAATACAATTCGTCAACAACAGTTGAAACAGGATTTTTTATCAGTAGAAGAGGAAAGAATTGTTGCGGAGTGGCCATATAAAAAGCAGAGACTGGAACGTCTTCGTCAAACATCTCAAAGTCGAATGCAACAAAAACAACCTACAATTTTTATTTTGATTAGTATAGTTATTAGCTTAGTAGCAGTCTTCTTTGGCGTTGCGCAAAAAAATTGGGCTGTTGCAGCTTTAGGTGTTGTAATAACGATTTTTCTTGTAGTGTTCTTGCAACATTTTATGAAGGATAAGCTGCGTAACGGTAAGGGAAGTAGTTCAAACACTGGAGAGTTAAGAGGCTTAGAGCAATTGGAAATTAGCGTCACTGCTCTTTTAGAAAAACAACGCCGTCATCAAGAACGAGCCTTTATACTGGCAGAGCAACAACAAGAAAAAGAACGGCAATATGGAAAATTAGAACGTCAAATTCAGCAACTTGAGCAGCAAATCATAGCAGCAGAAGCAATTTTACAGCGTTTTTTACACCGTTTTCATATAACCGGGGAAGTAGCAAAAAAGTTAATACCTGAATTATTTACACGCATTCGTACTGTTCAGGAGTGTGCGCTGAATAGAAATAGTAAAAGACAATTGTTACAAGATGTATTACAACAAAAGCAAGAGTTACTCCAAGCAATTGAGACATTATTACAGCAGACGTACAGCGAGCAAGAGCTATTTGTACACCTTCGAAAAGCGTATAATGATAACCAAAAGCTACAGTTAGAAGAGCAAAGTTTAGTAGAGAACTTAACATTGATAATGAAAGAAACAGAAGAAAAACAACCGTTAATTGACAATTTGAAATTACAAATTGAGCAATTATTTATAGAAGCGGAAGTGGCACAAGAAGCAGCGTTTTATGAAGCATTTTCTCATTATGAGCGTGAGGAAAAGTGGGCGCAACAACTAAAATTTATTTCCAGCCAGCTAGCCTCATTGGGTGCGAAATCGAAACAAACGCCTCTGCAAAATCATAATTTCCCAAAGTTACAAGCGGAATTAGAGCAAAAGCAGAGTGACCTGCAAAATTTAGTAGATAGTTTATTGCAACGACGTGCTACTTTGAAATTGCAGCAAGAGCATTTACTGACGGATGAAAAATACGGTGAATTATTGCAAAGCTTTGAGGATGAAAAAACATCTTTGCAGCAATTAATTTTAGAATGGTCGGCGAAAAGAGCCGTAAGTGAATCCATTCATCGCACATTGCACATCTTACGTGAACAAAAATTACCGCATGTATTAAATCTTGTGAACACCATTTTTCATCGTTTGACTGACGGCAAATATGACAAGCTATTCATTAATAGTGAAGGGATTTTTGAAGCGCAATCAGTAACAAGTATGCGTTACCGTGTGGCAGAATTATCTCAGGCAACAAAGGAGCAAGCGTATATTGCCCTGCGTATCGCCCTGGCAAAAACATTAATAGAATCAGCACCATTTCCGTTTATTATGGATGATCCATTTGTCCATTTTGATCGAAACCGTACGAGCAACATGGTACAATTAATGAAAGAAGTAGGATATGAGCATCAGATTTTATATTTTACTTGTCACGATGCGATGCTTGCGAATTGGCAACAAGAACAAATTGTTGATATCGGGGTACTAGCAAATGAAAGGAAGTGATTTCTCCATGAAAGGAATTACTAAACTCCAAGCGGGAGAACAAGTAGATCAATTTTTATTAATAAAACAGGCGACAAAAGGTGTTACAACAGTTGGCAAACCATTTATGTCATTATTACTACAAGATAAAAGTGGAGATATAGAAGCGAAACTTTGGGATACAAATGAAGAACATGAAAAATTGTATCATGGTGAAGCTATTGTCCGTGTAGGAGGGGAAATTCACGATTACCGTGGGAAAAATCAACTACGCATTAAAGCAATCCGTGTTGCCAAGCCAGAAGAAGGTATTTCAATTAATGATTTAGTGCCATCATCAGCAACGCCAAAAGAACAGTTGTATGAAGAACTAACACAATTTTTCTTCGACATAAAAAATCCAAATATATCGCGTATAACACGTGCAGCTATAAAAAAACATCAACCAAGCATTTTAGTATTCCCAGCCGCAACGAAAAATCACCATGATTATGTATCAGGTTTAATTGATCATATGGTATCGATGTTAAAGCTAGGGAAAGGAATTGCTGAATTATACCCAACATTAAATAAAGACTTACTCTATGCAGGCATTATTTTGCATGATATTGGGAAAGTAATCGAATTGTCTGGTCCTATCGCCACGACTTATACAATTGAAGGGAACTTGCTAGGCCATATTACGATTATGGTAAATGAAATTGCGAAAATAGCAAGTGAGCTTGAGATTGAAGGAGAAGAAGTGATGTTATTGCAACATATGGTGCTATCACATCACGGTAAAGAGGAATGGGGTAGCCCGAAAAAACCTATGCTACAAGAGGCAGAAATCCTCCATTACATCGATAATATTGATGCGAAAATGAATATGCTAACAAGAGCACTTGAAAAAACGGCTCCTGGCGAATTTACAGAGCGCTTATTCCCGCTTGATAATCGTTCATTTTATAAACCAACATTCGAATAGAAATAAAAAAGGTTGTTCCATTTATGGAGCAATCTTTTTATTTAAAGAAAGTATAACTTTTTAGTGATGTCGCGTTTTTGCTCTAGTGGATGTTGTCGAAAAGTGTGTCAAATGTGTAATATGAGACCTGGATGTGGATAAAATGTGTTTTGTGCGTGATAAACTTCGATTCGAACAGGATAAAAATTTTTCATTTAAAACTTGTGGGTCATTGCCAAAACATGTACTTGACTTAGAAGAAAACTACAAAATGTAAGCATATGGAACGAAAGGCGGCGACTCCTGCGGGATTAGCGAGACAGACGAGACCCCGCACGGAGCGAAGCGTAGGAGGAGGCTCGTCGCTCGCCCCGCGGAAAGCGTCCGCCTGTAGTGGAATGTGCTGTCAAGTACAGGTTGTGGTGTAGAGCTAAACTTGTAGCTTACCTTTATGTGCACTTTTTTAATCATTCATCAAAAGGAAAAAGCCTATCACGATTTGCGATAGGCTTTTCCTAGTGGTCATTATTTTTTAGATTCTTTGCCAGTGTCTTCAGCTTTTTCTTCTTCAGCTGGAACCATTGCTTTAAGAGCAGGTTTTAATAATTTATCTGAAGTTTTAAAGTCAGCTTTTTTCACCATTTTTGAAACAATTTCTTGAACAAGCGCTGGAGCTTGTTGAGAAACGTTTAATTTATCAACCATTAATTGACGAATGTTATCTTCTTCTTTTTCATAAGACTTTATGTCTTTAACATCACGTTTTTCAGTTACTTCAATGACATGGAAGCCCATTTGAGATTGAACTGGTTCGCTTAAAGTATTCAACTCAAGTGCATAAGAAGCATCGTTGAATTCGTCTACCATTTTACCAACAGAGAACCAACCTAATTCTCCGCCTTTTTCAGCAGAACCAGGATCAGTTGAATATTCTTTAGCTACATCAGCAAATGCAGCGCCACCTTGAATTTTTGCGATAGCCTCTTTAGCAGTTTCTTCGTCCTCTACTAAAATATGGCGAGCATTTAGTTCAGTTTTCATTTGTTCGTAATATTTTTTTACATCTTCTTCTTTAATGTACTGATCTTTTAAAGCTTTGTCTTGCAGAATTTGTAAAGGCAAAGTATCTTTGAAAGTTTCTTCTGTAAAGCCACTTTGAGTCAAGATATCTTTGAAGCTTTCACCATATTGTTTAGCAAACTCATCGTACTTAGCTTGAATTTCTTTATCAGATACGTCGTATTTGTCATCAAGTACTTTTTCAGTAACCATTTGTTGAATAACGGCAGGACCAGCTAAACTTTTAGCTGTTTCATTGAATTCACCAACCGTAATGTCGCCAACTTTCGAAGTAACTAATGTTTCGTCTTCTGCGCTTCCGCATGCAGACAGTGCTAGCACAGATGCTGCTAGTGTAAATGTTAAGACTGATTTTTTCATGTAATTTAATCTCTCCTTACTTTCTCTTCATGCAAGTTTTACTATAACATAAACGATTTAAAAACAAAATGGTTGCACCCAATGATTGCCTAAATTTTACTAAATGGTTTGCATAACATAACAAAAAGAGGGGGGGTGACGTAATGAGCGGCGGAGGTTACGGTTCAGGCGGAGGCAACGGTTCTGGCTTTGCACTATTGGTGGTGTTATTCATTTTATTAATCATTGTTGGTGCAGCATTCCTTTACTAAGATAACGTGATTAATAAACAAAAGCTAAGGATGTAAAAATCCTTAGCTTTTCTTATTTTATACGGCAAATAAAACTTCTACATAAAATGATACGAGCAAAATTGTTATGAGTACGTTAATTGTTCGGAAAATTTTTGGTTGGTTTTCTTCTGGAATTTCACGTCGTTCACAAAGTGCATATGTCATACGATTTATTTGAAACAAATAGAATACCGAGAATAGAACTACAATGGTTAAAAGCAAATCTATTCCTCCCCTCTTTCAGTAATTATAAGCATATCAAAAATGGTAAACAAATTACAAGTAACTGTAGCTCAACCTACTGTATGTGGCACCAAAATTTCATATCCTTTTGGTGTTTCTTCAATATAAGCTTCTTTAGGAGAATGTAATAGGTATTTCACATATAAAATATCCACTAAACATAGACTGCAATGATACGATAGTAGTAGAGTCCCATAGTGCGTATAGGCAGGGAAGTATACTGTAAAAGCAATTATGAAAAAGTTTATTAGTATAAACGGTGTTAACAGTACAAGGAGATACCGCTTTTTGCGGATGGGTTCTCGAATACGCAAGTTGATTACCGGTATGAATAAATATTGAATTCGAATGCGAAATGTAACTTGTTTACGTAAATCAAACAATGCAATAAAGTGAAATAATTTGTGCATCGGATAAAGTAATAAGGTTACTAGTACAAACAGCCAAAAATAACGATCAGTAAATTGTTCTTGATGTAAAAGATTTAATAATACGAATGAGCTAGTAAAGATAAGTATAAAAACACAGGAAGCCATGATGAAAATTCGCGTCGTCCCGAATTGATGCTTTAGGTTTAAAGTTTTCCAACAATGCATAGTTACTCAACTCCGATAATGAAAAATTAGCAGTCGTTGTTTATAATGTAGAGTGATTTTACTCTAAATGCAAGAAAAGACTGCCTCGGGAAAAATGAGAGGCAGTCTTTTGCATACATTAATGTAAGTAACTCGATTACCCTGTAATTGTAGAGTGTGATTCTAGTTCATCGAAGGAATCACGGAAGTTTTGGAATGAACGCTCGAAAATATCGATGAAATCTTCTCCGTAAATATTTCGAATAACGGCCATCACATCTAAAAACTCGGGGAAGCGACCGTATAAATCTTTTAATGGTAAAGAGCCTTCAAGAATAGAATGATAGGTGTTGTGATAATTGCGATTCATTTCTAAAATAAGTGCAGTCCCTGATTCTGTCAGTTCAACGTATGTATTACGTTTGTCATCATCACGTTTAGAAAATTTAAGGAATCCGCGTTCTTCTAGTTTTTTTGAGAAATTGAATGCGGTAGAAACATGCATTACACCAAATTTAGCAACATCGGAAATTGAAGCGCCTTTTAAATGATAAGAGATCCATAAAATATGGTGTTCATTAATATTTAAATCATATGGTTTAATCCATTGTTGCCAATCCTTTTCGACGGCTTTCCATAGTGCTTTCGATAATTGTGCGATTCTTTGGCTATACAGCATTGCTTCTTTTTGAGTGTATAATTTCTCTGACAAACCGATCACCTACTTCTTTCTTTTCCATTTTAAAATATTATAGCAATAAAGGAAAAAAGTTTAAAGTTGGAAAAATTAAAAAATTAAAATGCGTTTGAAAAGTACTATAAATATATAATGAATGAATAAAAAAATGCTACATAGGTAAAAAAATAGAACTATTTACTCACCTGAGGTCAACTGGTTTAATTTGATTTATTGCTGTATTGTGCGAAATTTTTCTCGATTTCGCTAATTGAATTCTGTAATGATTCTATTTCTTGTTGTAAGTTGTTTTTCGTTGGTTCGATTTCTGTTGTAAATGTTTGAATAGTCTGTTTCAAATTATTTATTATTAGTGGTATATTATTTTTCGATTCGTTTTTTAGATGAGTTACTGCTTGTTTGACTTGGCTAATTTGGTCTTTTACATCTTGGAGTTTATATTTCGTGCTAGCAGAATTTACTTTAATAGTAGAACGAAGTTGTTGCCCAGATTGTGGAGTTGATAACATGACTGCGATTGTCCCTCCGACAATACCTGCTGTTAATCCGATTAAAAATGATTTTGCTTTCATATAATTGCCCTCATTTCTATATAATGTAGTGAGTGAAAATGGATTTCAAAAATAGTTTAATTAAAAATAATGTTACTAATTCTTATTAAACCACGAAAGCTTCTATAACAAAATAAAAAAGCTAACGATATCATAAAAATGATGATCGTTAGCTTTGAAACGGCTTATGCCGCTGAAATGGAGGTTTTGAATCGTGAGCGTTTTACAAGCTTTGTAACTATCGGGTAGATAATGACTAAAGCTACAATATTAAATACAACAGCTGGTAGAACTACCCCAGCAAATAGGGCTGTGAATGTTAGACCAACATTTGCGTTCATAACAGACAATGCAACTGTTAAGAAAACTGTACCAGATAAAATTGTACCTAAACCAGTTAGTACGGCAGCTACAGCAAGATGTTGTACTACGTTTTGTAGAACGATGACAGCTACTAAAAAAACAAAACCAGTGATTGCTTTATCTATAATGTTTGGCACAAAACCGCCTGGGAATGTTGTAAACAATCCTGATAATACACCTGTAGATAAAGAAAGTAAAAATGTTTCTTTAACAGTAGGGAATAGTAAAATCCCGATAAACATCATTGTAAGCATAAAGTCTGGCTTCATACCATTTACCAATCCTGGTGAAACGACGTAAAGCGCCGCACCGACACCAACTAAGAGTGCCATTAAAACTAAATTTTTTGTATTCATTTCTCATCTCTCCTCGACTATTCTGTCTAAACTGATTGTCTCCTAACGTGTCCTCGTGACCGTTAGCGAAACTTATTTGTGATTGTACGCTAAATATAAGATGATTACAATAGTGGTTTATAAATTTGCTTTAATTTGTTCTGCAACTTCGGTAAGTTGCTCTGATGTGTATTTTAGTGTTTGCCAGTCTACTTGTAATCCTTCGCTTTCATCATAACGAGGGATGAAATGAAGATGGTAATGGAAGACAGTTTGTCCAGCGGCAGCACCATTATTGTTAATAGTATTCATACCAATTGGATTGAAGGCAGCCTTTATTGCATTTGCCACTTTTGGGGCAGCTGCATATAAATTTTTTGCTGTTTCTTCAGACATTTCAAAGATGTCCTGGCAATGTGTTTTTGGAATTAGTAGTGTGTGACCTTTTGCAACAGGCATAATGTCTGTAAATGCATATACATGCTCGTCCTCATACACTTTTGTACTTGGGATTGACCCATCAACAATTTTACAAAATAGGCATTCGCTCATTGAAATTCCCCCTTAAAATAGAATGTAGCTACATTCTAACATATTCATAACTGAATCCTTTGTTATTTTTTGATAAAATGGAAACAAGAATAGGAGTGAACAACATGTCAGTATTAGAAGTGCAGCAGGTAACAGGAGGTTATACACGTAAACCGGTTATAAAAAATCTATCTTTCACAATTGGAAATGGGGAGCTTGTTGGACTAATTGGTTTAAATGGAGCCGGAAAAAGTACAACAATTAAGCATATTATTGGTACGATGTTGCCAAAAGAGGGCAGCATTCGTTTAAATGGTGTGACATTGAAAGAGAATATGGATGCGTACCGTACAGCGTTTTCATACATTCCTGAAACGCCAGTATTATATGATGAACTAACACTGCGCGAGCATTTAGAGTTAACGGCTATGGCTTACGGAATAGATAAAAGTACACTCGCTGCACGCTCAGAAATATTATTAAAAGAATTTCGTATGGAAAAACGCTTGAACTGGTTCCCATCTCACTTTTCTAAAGGGATGCGCCAAAAGGTTATGATTATGTGTGCCTTTTTAGTGAATCCAAGTTTGTATATAATAGATGAACCTTTTGTTGGTTTAGATCCACTTGGGATTCAGTCTTTGCTTGACCAAATGGATGAAAAGAAAAAAGAGGGTGCGTCAATTTTAATGTCTACGCATATTTTATCGACAGCAGAAAAGCATTGTGATCGTATCATTTTGTTACATGAAGGGAATGTACGTGCGCAAGGGACGATGTCGGATTTGCGCAAAGCGTTTAATATGCCTAATGCGACTTTAGATGATTTGTATATTGCGATGACAAAGGAGCAAGACAATGAATAACTTGCATGATGTGTGGTCCACACGTTTTGTGCACTATATCAATGAAGTACAAAAGTATATGCGCTTTATTTTTACGGGGCATATCGCGCTTGTTTTCGTCTTCTTGATAGGTGCAGGAGGCTATCAATATAGTGAATGGCTGAAAGTGGTACCGAGTTCATTTCCCGCTGAAGTATTAGTAGCTTGTATCGTAGGTATTTGTTTAGCGTTTAGTCGCCCAACAACATTGCTGCGTGAGCCCGACCAAGTATATTTACTTCCTTTAGAGTCCAAAATGCCAACGTATTTCAAAAAGGCGCTAAACTGGACATTTTGGTCGCAGGCGGGAATTCCAGCCGTACTGTATATACTATCGATTCCACTATTAAAAGCGGTGACGGATTTAACGATTACTGAAATATGGTCGGTTATATTATTTATTGTTGTACTGAAATATGTAAGTATAAGAGCCGAGTTTTATTATCGTTTTAGTGAGCGAGGTCAAAAAATCTGGGTGGACAGGCTTGTGCGTATGCTAATATTTGCTGCGGCATTGTATTTGGCTATGAATGCAAGTTGGGTGCTAGCCCTGTTTGTTTTGTTTATGGGTGTGCTTTATATGTTAGCATTTCGTAACCGTTGTCAAGGTGAAACGGTTCCTTATGAGCACTTTGTGAAAATTGAACAAGATCGAATGATGAGCTTTTACCGATTTGCTAATTATTTCACAGATGTTCCGCATTTACGTGGTAGCATTCGACGTAGAGCATGGGTGGATGCAATTTATAAATCTGTGCCATTTGAGAAAAAGTACACGCAGGAATATTTAGTGTTCCGTACATTTATTCGAACAGACGATCATTTTTATTTATGGCTCCGTTTAACAGCTATTTCAGCAGTTATGGTAGCATTTGTGGATATAGCTATTGTTACTTGGATTGTAGCTGCGGCACTTAGCTTTGCTACCACGATTCAATTAAAACAAGCGCTACTCGCTTCAGGTGAATTCCGAATGGACATGCTCTATCCATTGGGAGAAAATGCACGAAAAAAAGCAGTAAGTAAAATTGTGCGACGCGCGCTTATTGTACAAGCAATTATCGTAGGGCTTTGCGGTATTATGCAGCCAATGTTTTATATAACGATCCTAGTAATTATTTTAGTGGGCGAGCTAACAGCGAAAATGACAAAATAAGAAAAATCCTGAGGGAATATCACTCTCAGGATTTTTTTATTTGAGCGTGCAGAGTGTGAATGTTATTTAAGAAGTGATATTAATCTTCTTCTTTATTGGCAACGCTGTATGTTGAAATGTAACTAGCGGCTGAAAAGATATTTTGCTGGCGTACAGTGGATGGTTCTTCATTAGTTGCATGAGCAGACTTGTAAGCTTTTGAGTTTTTCCATGCTTCAAAAGAATGAGGGCCATTCCATTGTGTTATGACGATATACGTGTCGCCATTTAGTGGTCGTAATAATCGGAAAGAAATAAAGCCGGGTTCCTCTTCAATTGCTCGTGCACGATTTAAGAAGCGGTGTTCGAAAACAGGTCGAGCCTCTTCTAGTACAGGGATATTATTGAAAACAAAGTAACCTCGATCTTCTAATTGTTGTGCTGAATCTAACACTTCAAATTTACGTGGTGTGGCAAAAACAGATTTCCCCTTTGTTTCATGGATAAGCACTGAATTACCATCGCCATGTACTAAAATCATATTTTCTTTTGGATGCTTAGCTTTCACTTGTTCCATAAATTCGGCTGTACCTGATGTTAAAAAAATGTACAAAATATAGACCTCCTTAAGAAATGTAAAAATACTATGATTGTACTCATTAAAATGCAATCACCGAGCTTTGTCAAAAAGTAGACGTTAGAAAGAACAATTTTATGACATTTACTCAGGAAAACTATACAATATCAAAGGAACAGTTTATATTGATAACGGATATTAACATAAAGGTACTAAAGAAAATACAAACAATTTTCGAGGGGAAGGAAATGTTCATGACAACATTTAATGATACGTTGCTTCGTGCAGCGCGAGGCGAAAGAACAGAACACACACCAGTCTGGTATATGCGACAAGCAGGACGCTCACAACCAGAGTACCGTGAAATTAAAGAAAAATATTCGCTAGAGGAAATTACTCAGCAGCCTGAGCTTTGTGCATATGTCACAAAATTACCAGTGGATAACTATAATGTAGACGCAGCAATTTTATATAAAGATATCGTAACACCACTTCCGGGCATCGGCATTGATGTGAAAATTAAAGCAGGCGTTGGTCCTGTTATTTCAAATCCAATCCGTTCGGTGGCGGATGTTGAAAAACTAGGTGAATTCAATGCGAAGGAACATACACCGTTCGTACTTGAAACAATAAAAATGTTAACTGAAGAGCAATTAAACGTACCTTTAATCGGCTTTGCAGGTGCACCATTCACATTAGCGAGCTATATGATTGAAGGAGGTCCTTCAAAAAATTACAATAAAACAAAGTCATTCATGGTGACTGAACCACAAGCTTGGTTTGCATTAATGGACAAACTGGCAGATATGATTATTGCGGATGTCTCTGCACAAGTAGAAGCAGGGGCGAAAGCGATTCAAGTATTTGATTCGTGGGTTGGTGCTTTAAATGTAGAAGACTATCGTGTATTCATTAAACCAGTTATGACAAGAATTTTTGCGGAATTAAGAAAACTAAATGTTCCTCTTATCCAATTCGGTGTAGGCGCAAGTCATTTAGTGAATGAATGGCATGATCTGCCGATAGACGTAGTTGGTCTAGATTGGCGTTTATCGATTAAAGAAGCGCGTGCAAAGGGTATTACGAAGGCAGTGCAAGGTAACTTAGATCCAGCATTATTATTAGCGGATTGGTCAATTATTGAAAAGCGTACGAAAGATATTATCGACCAAGGTTTAGAAGTGCCAGGTCATATTTTCAATTTAGGCCACGGCGTCTTCCCAGAAGTAAATCCGGACGTATTAAAACGTTTAACAACACTTATTCATGAATATAGTGCAGAACAAGTAAAAGCACGTTACTAAATATCAAAATGAAACAAATTGCGTAATATTGCGCAATTTGTTTTTGTCACATAAATATGATTACAGCTAATTACGATTGTTTAAATTACATTCTGAGGTGAAAAGGTATATGAAAGAAGTAAGAGGTCTATTAGTAATGGCGTACGGCACGCCATATAAAGAAGAAGACATTGAAAGATACTATACACATATCCGTCACGGTCGCAAACCATCTGATGAGCATATTGAAGATTTACGTAGCCGTTATGAGGCAATCGGTGGTTTATCGCCACTTGCAGCTGCAACAAAAGCTCAAGCCGAGGCTCTTTGTGCACGCTTAAACGAAGCGCAAGATGCAGTAGAATATAAATTATTCATCGGCTTAAAGCATATCGAACCTTTTATTGAGGATGCAATAGAAGAAATGGTAGCAGCAGGCATTAAAAAAGTGGTATCTATCGTATTAGCACCTCACTTCTCGACATTCTCTATTAAAACGTATAATGGTCGTGCGGCAGAAGCAGCAGGTGAGCGTCTAGCTATTACATCTGTGGAATCATGGTATGATCAGCCGAAATTCATTCAATATTGGCAAGAAAAAGTGAATGAAACATTTGAGGCAATGCCATCTGAAGAACGTGAACAAGCATGCCTAATCGTCTCAAATCATTCATTACCAGTGAAGATTAAAGAAATGGGCGACCCATACGAAGACCAATTAATCGAAACAGCACGCCTTATTCAAGAAGCAACAGGCGTAAAAAACGTGGAAGTCGGCTGGCAATCAGCAGGTCAAACACCAGAGCCTTGGTTCGGACCAGACGTACAAGATTTAACGCGTGATTTACATGAACAAAAAGGCTATCGTTCATTTGTCTACACACCCGTAGGCTTTGTAACTGAGCACTTAGAAGTTCTTTACGATAACGACTATGAATGTAAAGTGGTTTGCGATGAACTAGGGGCAAACTACTATCGTCCAGCAATGCCAAATACGCATCCATTATTTATCGATGCAATGGTGGATGCCATTCATGAAAAATTAAGCTAAACGAAAAGAAAGTGATGATGTAGGTGATTCAGAAAAGACGAAAAGTAGTTGTCGTAGGTGGTGGTATAACAGGCCTTACAGCTGCATTCTATATGCAAAAGGAAGCAAGTACAAAAGAATTGCCGGTAGATATCGTGCTTGTCGAGTCGTCCCTACGTCTTGGCGGGAAAATTCAAACACATCGAAAAAATGGGTTTATCATAGAACGTGGACCGGAATCTTTCTATGATCGTCAAAATGATGTGTATATGCTGGCAAAGGATTTAGGTATTGAAAATGAACTGATCACGGGCAATGCTGGACCAACCTATGTTGCTGTCGGTAGTCAATTATATCCAATTCCGAGCAACCTCATGTCAGGGGCAACTCCACATATTTCTCCATTTATAACATCAGGGTTGTTTTCGCTAAGTGGGAAAATTCGTGCAGCGGGAGATTTTATCATTCCTCGTTCCGTACAGGATGACGACCAACCTTTAGGTGGATTTTTTAGGAGAAGATTTGGCTCAGAAGTTGTTGAAAACCTTGTCGAGCCTTTGCTTGCAGCAACATTTGCTGGAGACATCGAGCAATTAAGTATGCATTCGACGTTTCCGCAGCTCTATGACTTAGAGCAGAAGTATCGCAGTCTACTTGTAGGCATGAAAAAATCAGGGGCGAATTTTTTAAGTAACGAACGTATTGTAGAAGATAAAGGGATTTTTCAATCATTTAGCAATGGCCTTGAAACGCTTGTCGAAAAGCTAGAAGAAACGCTGCTTCCTGGGACAGTGTTGAAGGGTGTCAAAGTGGAAGAAATTGAACATAGTAAAGACGGTACTGTGCAAGTTGTCTTAAATAATTATACACAAATAAAGGCGGATGCTGTTATAGTGGCTACCCCGTTTAATGTGGTGCAAAAGATATTTAGTAAACAGAATTTATTAACAGAATTGAAAACAATGAAATCTGCAACAATTGCTACGGTAACGATGTCCTTTAAAAAGGAGCAACTTGGTGATTTAGATGCCCTGTCGTTTTTTGTCTCTCGCAATAGTGATTTTTCTATTACCTCTTGCACTTGGAGTAATCGTAAATGGCCTAATACGACGCCGGAAGATTATGTACTTTTACGCAGTTACATTGGACGAGTTGGCGATGAAGCAATTGTGGAACTATCCGATTCAGAAATTGAAAAGACTGTATTGCAAGATTTGACAAAAACAATTGGTGTGAAAGGGGCGCCAGTCGAGACAATCGTATCTCGTTGGAAAAATGCAATGCCTCAATATACAGTTGGTCATGAAGAAAAAATCGTTCGTGTAAAACAAGAATTATTTGAACAATTTCCAACAGTGAAATTGGCAGGAAGTTCGTTTGAAGGAATCTCTATTCCAGAATGTGTAAGTCAAGGGCAGAAGGTTGCTTGTGAGCTGCTAAGCGAATTATTTATGCCGGAATCCCATTCTTGATAAACTAGTGAAATAAGAAAAGTAATTCAAACTAAACGGCAACTTTCTATTTAAAATTGAATAGAAAGTTGCCGTTAGCAATTTGTTTATATACAAATATATACTCCAGCAACGTAATGTTTTAGCGTTAACTAATTGCAAGACCCGCGCTTGCGTAACCTTCAACAGTAAACGGATTAAATAATGAGGTAGCTGAGAAGACCATTAATAGTCGTGTTTGCGGAGTTACTGGTATGCTCAATCCTGTAGTGATACCAGAGCTAGTTGTTCCGGCGGATACTATACCTGTAAGAGATGGAGCTAATGTTACAGTAGCGCCTGGAACTGGTACAAAGATGTTGTCTGGTGTAGCTGATGCGTATAATTGTGCGGTGATAGTTATTATCTCTCCAATAGGTGCCAACGCAGCTGTTGTACTAAAGAAAGCACTCAAGGAAGTAATTGTTCCAGCGCGAGGAACTGAAAAGGCGAAGTTAAGTAATACATCATGACCACCAGTTAGGTCAATTGTTGTACCAATTAAACTAATATTTGGTGCAGAGCTTCCAAATCCAATTAGACTTGGTGTGCCACTGAGACCAAATAGATCAATAGTTAGTTTAACTGGGATACCTGATGAAAACGGGATTAATGCACCACCACCAGCAGCGCCCGTTTCGCCCGTGTCGCCAGTAGCCCCAGTAGAACCTGTGAATCCGGTAGCTCCAGTAGGTCCAATCATGCATCCGTGCGAATGGTGATGTGGAATTTCGATTGCCCTAATAGCTTTTCTAAATTGCTGACTATTGCAATGGCATGGGTTGCTGCTACATTGACTGCAATTACTATGCATGAAGAAATTATCAAAATTCATTTTCTTACCTCCTTTCTTACATATAGTATTCAATAGATAGTGCGCACTCAGCGGATGATTAACTATCCGAATAATGAATAAATAAAATATGGGAATTAATGAAGTTCAACAAAATAATAATTTTAGAGGGTAAAGATTAGGTGAAGGTGCTCAATAATTGGTAACCTTTTAATGTTGTTCTTTTATGATTCTGAAGCAAATGCTTAACATATAGAAAACTAAGTGGTTTTTGGATTGAAGAAGTATGAGGATATATATATATATATGAAAAGAGGCTGCCCTCAAAAGTCATTTCAGATGACTTTTGAGACAGCCTCATGCTCTTACTAAGGTTTAACTAATTCTATGACATGACCAAACAATCCCAGGAGTGATAGAGCTAGTATTTCCTAAATCAATTGCCACAATCAGGCCATTTGCTTCGTAGAATAGGCCAACTGTGTCCCCAGCGGTCAACTCGACATCACCAGCAAGTGTAACAGTTCCACTTCCTAAAACACCTCGTATAGTTAATACTAGCGCCACAGAGATGTTTACTATAGGGAATAATCCACTTATTAAATTTGTCGGGGCTGGTGTTATTTTTCTAATTACAAATGCAGGATTAGTACCCGCACCTATGTCAACGGATAAAGCTGCAGTTGTAGAGTAGTTGATAGTTGCTTCAAAACAATATTTTCCGGTTGTTGGAACTGTAAATACACCCGATGAAGCATTAAAAGCAGCTGTTGTGAAATAAGGAGGTGCTGTACTCCAGCTACTAACGCCTGTAGATCCAGTAACGGCTAATGTTGATTTGAAAGCTGAAAAGCCTTCTGGAAAAGCAGGTCCAGTGCCGCCGGTAGGTCCAGTGTCGCCAGTAGGACCCGTGTCGCCAGTAGCCCCAGTATCACCAGTAGCGCCCGTGTCGCCAGTAGCCCCAGTATCACCAGTAGCCCCAGTATCACCAGTAGCGCCCGTGTCGCCAGTAGCCCCGGTATCACCAGTAGCGCCCGTGTCGCCAGTAGCCCCGGTATCACCAGTAGCACCCGTGTCGCCAGTAGCCCCGGTATCACCAGTAGCCCCGGTATCACCAGTAGCGCCCGTGTCGCCGGTAGCGCCCGTGTCGCCAGTAGCACCCGTGTCGCCAGTAGCCCCAGTGTTACCAGTAGCGCCCGTATCACCAGTAGCTCCCGTGTCGCCGGTAGCCCCAGTGTCGCCAGTAGCCC
>JAVWKG010000031.1:0-26633 GCA_036638655.1 Lysinibacillus sp.
GACTGTCCATTGAAAGCACTTTGTACGAAAGCCAAAGGCAATCGTCAAGTGCAATGGAACCCCATTTTCGAAGAAATGAAAGCAAAGGCAAAAGCAGCCCTTGAATGTGAAGAGAAATCACGCATCTACGCACAACGTAAAATTGACGTAGAGAGTGTTTTCGGTCACATCAAGGGCAATCGGTCGTTCCGCAAATTTTTATTGCGGGGTCTTGATAAGGTCCACACAGAGTTTGGGATTGTGGCATTAGCCCACAATCTCTTGAAAGTAGTGGCTATCCGCCAACTACTTTCAAGAGAAATGGATAAAGTTGATAAAAATACAAAAACAGGTGTAGAAAAACGACTCGTTTTTCTACACCTGTTTTATTTTAGGGACTTATTAGACAGCCCCTTTTAAAACGGGAAGAAAAATGGTACAAC
Source organism: Lysinibacillus sp. (assembly GCA_036638655.1). Classification (GTDB taxonomy): domain Bacteria; phylum Bacillota; class Bacilli; order Bacillales_A; family Planococcaceae; genus Lysinibacillus. The sequence continues at coordinate 423 of JAVWKG010000031.1, forward strand.
AAGCATCATCACAACGAACATTACAACTTGCAACGGCACACCCACTTTTACAAAGTCCATAAATTTGTAGCCGCCTGCCGTCATAACAAGGGCATTCGTCGGTGAAGCAATTGGAGTTGCAAACGCCATACTTGCAGCTACCGCTACACCAACCATAAACGTTGTTGGGGAAGCATCCATTGCAATCGCCGCGTTCATAGCAATCGGCGCAAACAACACAGCCGTTGCCGTATTACTAATAAATTGACCAAAGACAACAGTTAATAGATAAATCCCTATTAACACGCCGTATGGTCCATAGCCACCAAGCACATCAATAATACCGTTCGATAAAATGACCATACCACCTGTATTTTCAAGCGCAGTTGCCATCGGGAGCATTGCCGCTACTAAAACGATACTTTCAAAATTCATATTGCTATAAGCGTCATCCATATTGCGCAGACAACCAGTCAAAATCATGAGCACCGCACCAATCATGACCGAAATAACCGCTGGGAAAATTTCGAATGCCATTAAAGCAATCATGAGTAGCATAATCACACCGGCAATTCCTGCCTTCCCCGTTGCCGCTGCAATACCTGCATGTTCCTTCGGCTGACCGACAACGACAACATCTTGCGTCTCACGTGCTAGTAACACAATTTCATCCCAAGCACCTTGGACTAAAATAGCGTCTCCAAATTTCAGTTTATGGTCCGCCATATCCTGTAACTTATAGCCACCTTTACGGTTAATGCCTATAATATTAAGATTATACTTTTCACGGAAGCCAAGTGAGCTGACTGTTTCATTCACAAAGCTTGAGTTAGGCGTTAATAATACTTCCGCAATACCTAGATGCTTCGAAACAAGCTCGTCCTCTTCTCCTTCAACTAACTCTTCCAATTTCAAACCATAGTCTGCAACTAAGCGTTTAATATCCGTTTGCTCTCCCTGCACATAAATCTCATCGGTTGCACGCATAACACTTGTTGGTCCAGCCATCTCCTGATAAGTCATAGGCAATAAATTGATACCTTCATGTGAATTACGATGAATTTTCATAATACAAAGAGCGTACTTTGCTGGTAACTTCAGCTCAGCTAAAGGTACATCAATGATTTTTGAATCTTCCGGTACATATACTTTAAACAGACGATTACCTAAATCATATTGCTTAACAATTTTCTTCGGTGATAATTTATAGCCCGAATTTGTCTGCTTGCGGCCCTTTTCTTTCGGTAGAAGCACATTTCGAACCAATACTAAATACGTAATACCGACTATCAGACCAACAATACCGATAGGCGTTATTTCAAAAAAATCAAGCTTGTCATAGCCTCGATCTACAAGTAATTGACTTACGATTAGATTCGGTGGTGAAGCAATTAAAGTCATTAACCCCGATAAGCTCGCCACATATGAAAGGGGTAATAAAAATTTTGACGGACTTTCCTTCATACTTATTGCGATACTAACAACAATCGGCATCATGAGTGCTACCGTACCCGTATTACTCATAAAAGCTCCAACCGAACCGACAATCACTAATAATAGTATAAATAATTTCAATTCACTTTCACCCGACCATTTGAGTAATAGTCGACCTGCAATCCCAGCAAGCCCTGTTCGTAATATTCCTGCACCAACTACAAAAAGTCCTGCAATCATGAGCACAACTGAATTCGAAAATCCTGCAAGTGCTTCTGCCGGTGTTAAAATATCTGCAATAACAAATGCCAGAAGTGATATGACAGCCACTAAATCTGCACGTACTTTATTTGTTACAAATGCGACAATCGTCGCCGCTAAAATAATAAATGTTAATGTAAGTTGCAAATCACTAATTTCCTTTCTAATATACTAACAGTTCCATTCTATCTGAAAAACAGCATAAATAAAGTGAAATTATCGTTTTCAAACACTTCCATAGCAAATAATCACACTCCTTTAGACACAATTATGAAAATATACCCATCATTAGGTATTTACCAGTAATGAATTCTTTTATGCATCAAAAAATAATTCTCCACATATACTTCTTTTCTATGACCTCAAATTACTTTCTCAACATTAGAAAGTACGCAATCATTTTCAATTACTCCACCACATTTTCAATATCACAATAGTAGAAACCAAAATCAACTTATGCATAAAACGGATAATTATCAAGCAAATCAATACTATCAATCTCAATGTCAATTAACAGAAAAGTCATTCAACAATAATCATTATAATATACTAGAAATTCTATTTTAGATTTGTTATAGTTATAGATGAAGAGTTTGACACACAAAAATTCTTAGGGGGTACATTATTATGACAAACACAAATGATCGCGGTCGCCGCTTTACAACAGCAGGTGGCGCACCAGTAGTAAGCAACCACGACTCTATGTCTGCAGGCCCACGTGGTCCACTTTTAATGCAAGACGTGTGGCTAATAGAAAAATTGGCAAACTTCAACCGTGAAGTAATTCCTGAGCGCCGCATGCACGCAAAAGGTTCAGGCGCATTCGGTACTTTTACAGTAACTCACGATATTACACAATATACAAAAGCAAATATTTTCTCTGAAGTTGGGAAGAAAACAGAAATGTTCGCACGTTTCTCTACTGTAGCAGGTGAACGTGGTGCAGCGGATGCTGAGCGAGATATTCGCGGATTCGCACTTAAATTTTATACCGACGAAGGGAACTGGGATTTAGTAGGTAACAATACACCTGTATTCTTCTTCCGTGATGCCATGCACTTTACAGATTTAAACCACGTAGTAAAACGTGACCCACGTACAAATATGCATAACCCTAATTCAAACTGGGATTTTTGGACTTCACTTCCTGAAGCGTTACACCAAGTAACAATCGTGATGTCTGACCGTGGTATTCCGAAAAACTACCGTCAAATGCACGGTTTCGGTTCACACACATACAGCTTCATCAATGCTGATAACGAGCGCGTATGGGTGAAGTTCCACTTTGAAACTCAGCAAGGGATTGAAAACTTTACAGGCGCTGAGGCCGCTGAAGTAGTTGGGAACGACCGCGAATCATCGCAACGTGACCTTTACGAAGCAATCGAAGCTAAAGACTTCCCTAAATGGAAAATGTCAATCCAGGTAATGACTGAGCAACAAGCTCGTGAATTACCGTTCAACCCATTTGACTTAACAAAAGTTTGGTATAAGGGCGACTTCCCACTAATTCCAGTTGGTGAATTCGAATTAAATAAAAATGCAGACAACTACTTTGCCGAAGTAGAGCAATCGGCATTCGCACCGTCGAACATCGTACCTGGTATTAGCTTCTCTCCAGACAAAATGTTACAAGCACGTATCTTTGCTTATGCAGATGCACAACGTTACCGTTTAGGCGTTAACCACTATGCGCTTCCTGTAAACGCACCAAAATGTCCATTCCGCACATTCCACCGCGATGGTGCAATGCGCTTCGATGGCAATCTTGGTTCAACGAAGAGCTATGAGCCAAATAGCTATGGCAATTGGGAACATAACTTGGATCAGAAAGAACCTGAACTACAAATCGATGGACACGCTGGTATCCATGACTTCCGTGAAGATGATAATAACTACTTCGAGCAACCAGGTAAGCTATTCCGCTTAATGACTGCCGAACAGCAACAACGTTTATGCGAAACTACCGCTGGAGATATGGCACCAGTTGAAGAATTCATCAAACGTCGTCACATCTTACACTGCTACTTAGCTGATCCAGCATATGGTGAAGGTGTAGCACAAGCTATGGGTCTTTCTTTAGAAGGTATGGACCTTGCAAACCCATATACAAAACAAGTATCAAATGTTTAATGCGTTATTGATTTACCCCATGTGAAATGTCACATGGGGTTTTATATGTTTTAAAAACCCTATCACTTTACAACAAATGCTATTTCATATTACCTTTTACAACATTATCTTACTTTTGCATTTACACTATAAAGATGGTGTTAAATATGCTATCATACGTCGAACCTAATTCTCTTTTAAAGAGAGACATATATAATAACTATTCGATATACATTTAATTACTGAAATTTCAGGAGGTATGATTCATGTCTATTCGCAAAAGGTTAGTCAGTGCATTTACCGTTATTATTTTCTTTTTACTCATCAGCTCCATCATCTCATATTCACAAATTAACAAGCTGAGCGAGGAAAATTCATTTTTAATTGACGATCATGTCAATAAAGCTTTTATCGTTGAGAGAATTACTAATGCGTCTTCACTACAAGGTCTTTATATCCGTTCCTACTTACTTGATCCTAATAAAGACACTTTAGATAAATTACGTGCCCAAGAAACGCTCATCCATAATCTAGCCAAAGGTCTTGATACACTCGTTACAGATCCTTCTATTAAAGAGCAAATTCAGCTTTTGCAACAACATCAGCAACAATTTGAAGAGGCAGAGCAAGAGATTTTAGCGGCGTTTGATAGTGGCGATACGCAAAAGGCCACCGACTTATTGTCAGCGAAAGCACAAACTGCAAACGAAAGTACCCAAAGTGCTTTAAATACTATTATGGCGATCCAAATGCCTGAAATTGAACGTGTGAATGCAGAAGTAAAAAGGATAGCAGACGTTAGTTCTAAACTTATTATTGCCATTGCCATTTTCTCTATAATTTCCGCGACAATCCTTGCTACTTTCATCACACGTTCGATTACTAGACCTATAAAACGTTTAGTAAACGCTGCGACAAGTATTGCTGAAGGTGATTTAACACAAGATGATGTCAAAGTGAAGTTGAATGATGAGATTAAAGATTTAGCAACTGCCTTTAATATGATGAAATCCAATTTACATACGCTCATTCAAAGAGTGACTGTAAATGTGGAACAAACATCCGCGGCAGCCCAACAACTAACAGCAAGTACCGAAGAAGTATCAGCAGCTTCAATGGATGCTGCAAACCGTACTGGAAGTCTAGCTGAAGGTGCCAAGCAAGCGGCTGTGTCAGGTCAAGAAAGCGCAGTAGCGATGGATGAAATGGCTCAAGCCGTTCTAAGAATAGCCGAATCCACGCAAGATTTAAATACTATGGCCGCGGATACGCAAGTCATGGCATCTGTTGGTGAAGAAACTTTACAAACAGCAGAACAACAAATGGCGGTCATTCAGCAATCTTCTATGGATACAAGTGACCGTATTCAACAGCTAAGTAAGCAATCCGCTGAAATTGAAAGCATCGTGAAAGTCATTACAAACATTACCGAGCAAACGAATTTACTAGCACTAAATGCAGCGATCGAAGCAGCACGCGCCGGTGAACACGGCAAAGGTTTTGCCGTTGTCGCTGACGAAGTACGTAAGTTAGCTGAAGAGTCCAAAACATCTGCCAGTAAAATTGTAGACTTAACTGCTCTTATTCAGAAGGATACAAAAGAAGTAGAACAAGCCGTTCTGACAACAGCACAAAAAGTAACAGACGGCGCGGGCTCCATTCAAAATGCTCAAGTGTCATTCGACAATATCACTAAAGCTATTCAAAACATGGCTAACCAGATTCAAGAAGTTTCGGCTTCTACGGAGGAAATTTCAGCGTCTACAGAGGAAGTTGCCGCTTCCATCAATGAAATGGCCCATATTGCAGGTCAAGCCTCTACTTTATCTGAAGAAATAGCTGCAACAACCGAAGAACAAGCTGCCACTGTACAAGAAATTAGCGCAGTCGCACAATTACTAAATAACGGTGCGTCAAACGTACAGCAAGAAGTGAATAAGTTTAAAATTTAATGAAAAACAGCGATGATCCCACAAAGACTTGTGGGATCATCGCTGTTTTGATTTGAGTATTTTTTTCGTTATTTATAAATCTGACTACCCGTCTCTTTAAATTCCTTGGCCTTTTCCTGCATCCCTTGGTGAATGGCCTCTGTCGTATTTAAATCCTTGTCTTTTGCATAGTTGCGAATATCTTGGGAAATCCTCATACTGCAAAACTTCGGCCCGCACATTGAACAAAAATGCGCTGTTTTTGCACCTTCTGCCGGCAATGTTTCATCATGGTATTCCACCGCTCGCTCTGGATCTAGCGATAAATTGAATTGATCGCGCCAGCGGAATTCAAAACGTGCCTTTGATAATGCATTATCACGTACTTGTGCGCCTGGATGACCTTTGGCTAAATCCGCCGCATGTGCCGCAATTTTATACGTAATCACACCAACACGAACATCTTCACGATTTGGTAAGCCTAAATGTTCTTTTGGTGTCACATAACAAAGCATCGCTGTACCGAACCAACCAATCATCGCCGCGCCAATCGCAGATGTTATATGATCGTAACCTGGTGCGATATCTGTCGTTAATGGTCCTAATGTATAGAAAGGTGCTTCTTTACATACCTCTAATTGTTTGTCCATATTTTCCTTAATCAGATGCATTGGCACATGCCCTGGACCTTCCACCATCACTTGTACGTCGTGCTGCCACGCAATTTGTGTCAACTCACCTAACGTATCCAACTCTGCGAACTGTGCCTCATCATTGGCATCCGCAATCGACCCTGGACGTAAGCCATCGCCTAAAGAAAAGGCTACATCATACGCCTTCATAATTTCACAAATTTCTTCAAAATGCGTATAAAGGAAGTTTTCTTCATGATGATACAAGCACCACTGTGCCATAATCGAACCACCACGTGACACAATGCCCGTCACACGATTGACCGTCATCGGCACATAACGTAGCAATACGCCAGCATGAATCGTGAAGTAATCGACACCTTGCTCCGCCTGCTCGATTAACGTATCGCGATACACCTCCCACGTTAAATCCTCAGCTACACCATTGACCTTTTCAAGCGCCTGGTAAATCGGCACCGTTCCCACTGGCACAGCGGCATTGCGAATAATCCACTCACGCGTCGTATGAATATGCTTACCCGTGGATAAATCCATAATATTATCCGCGCCCCAGCGTGTTGCCCATGTCATTTTCTCTACTTCCTCTGCAATAGATGAAGAAACCGCAGAATTTCCGATATTCGCGTTAATTTTCACATGGAAGTTGCGCCCAATAATCATCGGCTCCGCTTCGGGGTGATTGATATTCGATGGCATAATCGCACGACCTGCCGCAATTTCAGCACGCACAAACTCTGGCTCCATATTTTCGCGGATTGCCACAAATTCCATTTCAGGCGTAATCATACCCTTTCTTGCATAATGCAGTTGCGTCACATTATGCCCTTTTTTTGCCCGAATAGGCTTACGATAAAGCCTAGGGAAAACATTTTCCTTCATGCGTGGGTCCTCTGCATTGCGGAAGCCATTATCCTCCGGTTTAATGGCACGTCCATCATATTCCTCGACATCACCACGTTCTCTAATCCACTCACTGCGTAAAGCAGGCAAACCCTTTGTAATATCAATCGTATGTGTAGGATCTGTATATGGCCCACTCGTATCATAAACACGCACAGGTGCATTTTCCTCTTCCCCAAAACTACCCGTTGTCGGACTAAGACCAATCTCACGCATTGGCACTAAAATATCAGGTCTTGACCCTTCCACATATACTTTTTTACTGCCTTCAAAATTAGACATAATGGTAATATTTTTTTCGCTAACTGTTGTCATAAACTTTTTCGCTCCCTTTTCATTTATTCTAAGAGGACCAAATCTAGTTCACCCCAACGAGTTGCGTTGTTACAATGAGAAAAGCCGAATCCAAAGTTAATTGGATCCGGCTGTACATGTAAGAGTTTCATATATCACAAATTAAACGAATTGTGATATTCATTAACTTTCCTACGCTGGTATGAGCCAGATCAGGTCCAAAGGGTCAAGAAACTTCTATGTGTTTCCCTCTCAGCCCGACTCATCGGACTCCCCTAGTTAAGGCTATTCAATTGATGCTAGTGTAGCAGATATTTATAGTAGATGGAAGCCTATTTGGTATTAATTTTCTTAATAATCCAAATATGACGACGATACCAATACCTTAATTCAACGTATCGACTTGCGATATTGCCCGTTCCTTTTTCCAATTCTTATACCAATTTCGAACTTCCTCCACTGGCTCCGCAGCAAATTGCTCTTTCAGTAACTTTTCTAAAAGCCAGTATTGCTCCTCAACAGCAAAAGTATTGTTCAATGCATCGTAAAGCTTCATCAACATAAAGTAGCTTTCTTCTTCATCCCTGCAAAAACTTTGACGTTTTTCTTCTATCCGAATCGCAGCATCATAGTTTTGGTGTTCGATATAAAACTCACTTATTTGCTGTCCATGGTGTAGCCACATTCGTTTTAAACGTTCTCTTTCCGCTTCTGCCCAAATATAATCATGCCCTTCGAGATAATGGCCCTTATAAGCGTGTAACACTCGCAAATGGGCTTCTATAGTATCAACGCTTAGCGGCTGTAATGCTTTTATTTGATGCGTCCATTCTTCAACATCGATTCGAACATTGTCTATCGTTAACTTATAACCCGAATCAAATAGCGGGCTCGAAATTTGAATCATATCTAGTCCGTATTTTTTCAATGTTTGTCGTACCGTATAAATTGTTGTGTAGAGCTGTTTTTTAGCCTTGATAATATCAGAATCAGGCCATAATAAATCAAGAATTGTATCCCCATGTATGACTTCATCATGATGATAAATCATATACGCAAATAATTCCTTTGCCTTTGCTGTACGCCATTTCATCGTTTGCACTTGTCCATCTTCTAACACAACTTGGATTGCGCCAAAAAGTTCGATAAAAATGCCATTCTTTTTCTCCGCCGGCTCCTTTCCAAGGCGTCGATGTAATTGCATTAATGTTTTGTGTAATCGATCTTTTTGTACTGGCTTCACTAGATAATCGATTACATGGATATCAAAGGCATCCAATGCGTACTGATCAAATCCCGTTGCAAAGACAATTTCCGTATTCGGCAATATTTTTCGGATTTTTTTACTCATCGCCAACCCATTCAAACCCGGCATTTCGATATCCAGAAAGACAACATCCGGTTGAAGTGTTTGAATCGCTTCATACGCTTCAATAGGATTCAAATATTCTCCAACAATTTCAATTCCTTCTATATCATTCGTTAACAACATATTTTTAAGCCTCGTTAACGACAATAACTCATCATCTACTATCACAATTCTCACAAACATTCCTCCTGATAAATTTCACCTCTTTTTTATATCGTACTATTTACTCAAACATTTCACACTTTTCTATATATTGTTAAGATATTTTAGGCATTTTGTCGTAAACTATTAATATGATGATAAAAAAACAACTCACTTCAAATAATTTAAAGATACTTCTATTCGCATGTATATTTATAATTTTACTGACCACTCTTCGCATTAGTTGGATAAACTTTCTCAGCATCCCTGATGGTATTGAAGCTGAACAAGGCGTACTTGACTTGAGAGAGGTTGATACAAGTACAAATTTCAAAATTAAGTTAAACGGGGAATGGGCGTTTTCTCCAGGTTTACTACTACCTCCTGACAGCCCTAACCTACAAATGCAAAATAGTGAAACAATCTATTCCAACCTCCCAGAGGCATGGAATACATATTTCGATAAAGGAGAAGCTGCTCATTATGGTACATATCGTTTAAAGATTTTAAAGGAACATAATACGCCTCAGCTTTATAGCATCACGATTCCTGACAGCCTATCACTCTATGAAATTTACGTTAATGGGAAATTTATTGGCGGACTAGGCGACCTTGCGACAACTGAAAACTATGCTACTACGATTAGTAAACCTCTCTCCTATAATTTCATGCTTGATTCGAGCGAAAGTGAAATAATGATACGAGGTCATCAGGCAAACCTTTACATAGACGGAGGCATTACTAAGGCTATTGTTTTAGGCGATTTAAAAACCATGGAAAATGCAAGGTTGGGACCGATTATCATACAGGTAGCTGTTTGTGTTGTACTTGCGCTCTATGTTCTTTATACAATCGTCTTATCTGCCATTGGCATTCGAGATAAATCAGTTATTTACTTCTATCTATTATCTTTCAATACTTTTATAACTATTTTAGTATCTTACAACAAAGTTTTATTTTCTTTCTTATCTGTTAATTGGGTTTGGGCAGCAAAGCTTTTCTATATTTCTTATACTTTTTCAATTTTATTTTTCATTCTATTTATACAATCATTAATTGCTGAATATGCAAAGTCGAGGATATTCAATACTCTTGTATTATCATGCAGTGGGTATTTAGTATTTTTAGTACTTGCGCCTATTGAATATGTCTATCGTGTAATGTTTATATTTAGTACTATTTATATTGTTTTTCCAATTATCGTTTCTGCGCTAATTTTACTTATTGTGCTTAAAGGACAAAAAGGAGTCATGTTTCTATTACTGGCAGTGACAGCGGTGTCGAGCAATTCTCTATCTGTCACACAAGTCAGAGGGAACGATTTACAAATTGGTCTCTACCCTTTTGATATTTTAATTGGCCTCATGGCATTATCAGCATTTTGGTTTACAGGCTATTTTCAAACGACACTTAAAACGAAACAACTTTCTCAAAAGCTGCAACAAGAGATTGACCAAAAGGATATTTTCCTTGCCAATACATCTCATGAGTTACGCAACCCACTGCATGGTATTATCGGCATTACCCAAACGCTTTTAGAGGAAAATGGTGATCCCCTAAAGGAAAAAAATCAAGATAATTTAAAGCTTCTTCTAACAATTAGCAACCATATGTCATTTATAATCGATGGTTTGCTTGACTTAGTACACTTAAAAGAAAAGGCCGTTCAACTACAAAAAAAGCCTATTAATATCCATAGTATCGCGACTGGTGTGTCTGATATGTTTCATTTTATGTTGCAAGGGAAGCCTGTCGAGTTACTTGTTACAATACCAAAAGATTTACCACATATTATGGCCGATGAAAATCGATTGACCCAAGTTTTATCCAATCTAATTCATAATGCTATTAAGTTTACAGATACAGGCTCTATTACAGTGGATGCTTTTGTACAAGGGAATGAGCTGTTTATATGTATCAAAGATACTGGCATGGGCATTGAGCCGTCTATGCAGTTTAAAATATTTGACCCTTACGAACAGGTTGATGCTAACGCGACTTCGATTAGAGGGGGGCTTGGTCTCGGTTTAAGCATTTGTCAAGAACTCGTCACATTACATGGAGGTACACTTTCACTATCTTCAACGGTAGGGGAAGGCTCTACATTCACATTTTCATTACCTATTTTAGAGCATGAATCGGCTGCAATAGACGAGGATTCGATTACTACTAGTCAAAACGTTAACCCGTCAGCACAATACGCTACATTATTCAAAAATATTTCAACGTTTGAACAAGAGCTTGTTGCAACAACACAAGAAAAACCCTTACTTGCAACTAGTAAATCACGTATTTTAGTAGTCGATGATGATGCAGTGAACTTACAAGTACTCAGCAACGTTCTTTCCACCGATTCCTATGACATTGTGACTGTCTTGAACGGCTACGATGCTCTCGCAAAATTAGAGGAAGAGAATTTTGATTTAGTCATATCAGACATTATGATGCCACATATGTCGGGCTATGAGTTGGCAAATCGTATAAGGGAACGTTTCACAATTTCAGAACTTCCTATTCTTTTCTTAACCGCCCGTCATCAAAGAGAGGATATTTATAGAGGGTTTCTTGCTGGCGTAAACGACTATGTCACGAAGCCTATGGAATACATCGAGCTAAAGGCGAGGGTACACGCGCTAATTCATGTTAAACAATCCAGTGAAGAACGGCTACGAATGGAAGCAGCTTGGTTGCAGGCTCAAATTCAACCCCACTTCTTTTTCAATACACTAAACTCCATTATTTCATTGCTTGGAGTGGATGACGAGAAAATGGAGGAATTGTTGTTAGCTTTCAGCGACTACTTACAAATGAGTTTTGCCTTCCAAAATGCCGATTTGGTCGTCCCGATTGATTACGAACTGAATCTCGTTCGTTCTTATATAACGATTGAACAGATTCGCTTTGGTGATAGAATTACAGTTATTTGGGACATTGCTGAAAGCATCCAACTTTCCGTACCCCCTCTGTCCATTCAAACACTTGTAGAAAATGCCATTCAGCACGGTATTTTAAAGCAAGTAGAAGGCGGTACTATCACTATCCGTATTATAGAAACAGATGACCAGTTTATCGTATCAATTATAGATGATGGTGTCGGCTTTAATCATTCCGCTCCTAAAGCGAGGGAAAGTGTTGGCTTTATCAATACATCACAAAGACTAAAGCAATTATTCGGCGTCGATTTATGCGTCGATAGTGTACTAGACCAAGGAACAACGATTTCATTTGCGATTCCTAAAAAGTAATGTGCATTAGCGGTTTTTCGTGGGGGCTATCGGCAGTTCTGCGGTTCTATCAGCGCTTTTCCTGGTTCTATCGGCGGTTCCGCCAGAGAGAATATCAAGCAGCTTAAACATTATTAAAAAAGGATGCTCATAGTCACCCCCAGACTAATTGAACATCCTTTTTCTATATGATTAAGCAAATAATACATCAGCCATATATATAACGAACGTTACTGTAATACAGCTTACAATTGTTGAAAATAACACTGCTTGTGCAGCGGTATCTGGTTCAACATTGTACTCTAAAGAAAGGCTTGAACTATTACGTGAAGTCGGGAAGGCACTAGCAATAAATAGGGACTGTGCAACAACACCGTCTAGGCCAAGCGCAAAAATAATGAGTAAAGCTGTAGCTGGTCCTACAAAGAGTCTTGTAAAACAACTAATGATGACAATTTTATTGAACATTGAACGTACTTCAAGCTGGGATAATTGTGCGCCAAGTGTGATTAGCGCTACAGCTATAAAGCTATTCGCTACATGGTCGACTGGAATTTGAACAAACTGCGGAATTGGAATATTGAACATATTCATCGTAACACCAATAATGAGGGCATGAATGGTAGGCATTTTCAAAAAATCACGAACAATCGATAAACCTGATTTTGTAGAAGAAATTAAATTATAAAGTCCGTATGTATAGGTCGTCATATTCTGAAAGATCACAAGAATTACTTGAATAGCTACTCCAATTGGCTGCGTCACAAAAATCATTTGCGCCACAGGAATTCCATAATTCCCGGAGTTAATAAGCACTACACTATTTTTAAAAATAGCCGCTTCATCGCGCTTCAACCCCAGCCATTTCGCTATAAAATGGCTTAGTAGCATTTGGCTACCAATAAAAAGGGCAATAAAAATAGCAACTTGTCCAAGCACCGACAACTCAACATTCGTCTCATACAAATTAACGAATACCGCAGCTGGCATAAAGCAGTATGTAATCATCTGCGACAAAGCCTTCAAATTGAACTTAAACTTCTTCTGCGAAATAGCTCCTACAAACAGCAAAACCAAAATCGGAGCAACTATTTGGAAGAAAATCATCCCTAAATACATCATGTAGCTCTGCCCCCTTTTTCTATAACCTATTATTATCATACACTAAAATCCTATCTCCAAATTGTAATAATATCCATTAAGGAGCAAAAGATCTTCGGAATAATTTCATTCCGAAGATCTTTTTAATTTTTGTACATCATATTTAATAATAGTATTTGGAGCTGTAGCTTAAGTTCATTGATTTTCATTAGATATTTAGGATATAAAACACCAGAAAACACTAATTATTTGCTAATAATCCCCTTAACTTTATACTTATTACCGTATTTATCAACAAGTACAATAACAATGGAGTCACCCTCAATAAATGATACTGATGGATGTGTGATTTCAGCTACAATTCGTCCATTTTTGAAAGGAGCATTTCCATTTCCTGAGCTCAATGACCAGTATGCATAATCGATATCTGGGATAATAATTTCCTCTTCAGTTACACTATCCACTGGGTTCGGATTTAAATTATCGTTCAACTTAGAATATACTTTATAGTAGTAATTAACTATTTCACCAGCTTGAATAGATGGGTCATGGAAAAGGAAGTCGAACGTAACTTTAATATTAGGGCTTCGATCACCTTGACCATTAAGTTCTATAGGCTCTTTTAATTGGGCACTTTCGATTCCTGTTGTTAGCGTTCTGAAAATATGAGAAGCTTTTGGCTTGCCTTCACTAAACAGATGGCCTTTTATAACTGATCCGCCAATATCCGTGATGCCTGCGTTCACAGTTAACGCAAAGCTTTGATTGACTTCAGTATCGAATCTAATAATCATTTTTCTTGGATCCCATGTGTTCTTAGTTGCTGCATCAGCTTCCCAAGCCCAACTATATCCTGGTAATGCTGGAGACGCCGTTGTTCCATCTAAATTAGTAAGATCAAAGAATGTTACACCGCTCGGCATTACACCGCCTTTATTATTTGGATCTATGTCCCCAACCGCTTCAGAAAACGTTACTTCGAAAGTTTTACCATCTATTTGTTTAAAGATAGGGTCCTCCACACGTGGTTTTGTTCCATCTGCAAAGAAGTCTATAATCATAGGTGCCGCTGGTCCATCTTTATTAGGATCCACAGGTCTTTGAGTTGCCGTTTCTACGCTTTTCTCTGTCAGGTTACCAAATGTATCTTCAACTGCAAAATACAATACATAGTCCTCGTGACGTTGTAGTCCAGTAATATCAATGGTATTTTGACCCTGGATCATTTCCTTCGTTTGTCCTGTTGTTTTAATTTGAGCAGCTGATAATTTCTTATAATCCCCATTTACTTCATGTATTTCTGGGTTCAGCTCACGATTTCCATTCACCAGCGTGTATTTTGGTACATACCAATAATAAGCAGTACCCTTTTCATTACTATTATAGGTAATTGTCGCATTTGTATCAGCATTTACTTTCGATTTCACACCTAAACCAGTAATATCCGGAGCGATGCTATCATCAATCATTTGTGCTCTTTGAATTTGTGAAAGTTGTCCTGAACGATCTCGTAAGACCATAAATACGGCGTAGCTTTCAAATGGATTTAGGGCAGACGTTTCTGTTATATCAAATTTCTGAGAACCTAGAGTTGCAGGGTTATTTCCACTTTTCGACAGGTATATTTTCCCGCCGCCAAGTTTATCGAATTTTTTTGTTGCTGCATTTGTAAATTCATCCACAAAATCACGAGGTTCAATTTTAAGGGCCGTCAAATCTGTACTTTCAGGCATTACCATATAGTAGTACGTGCCCGCTTTAGATGCTTCAAATGTTACTTCTACTTTTGGTGCTGTACTACTGTTGTTTTTAATGACATTCGTAATTTTTAATACAGGCATTATCGAATCATCATGGCGGTAATCCCCGTGATTTCTAGGAGAAGTGCCTTCATTTACAGTTGTCTTATTTTCGAAGTCATTCGCTGCTAAATCTTTAACTCCAGGTAGTACAGTAGCCTTTAATGTATCCCCATTAACGAAACCTGTTAATGATGGCACTGTTATTAACACCCGAGAACCTTTACTTCCGTATTTTTCATAGACAACAGCCGCTGGTTTAATAACACCCTGTCCCCCAATATTAATAATTCCTGTTCCTGATAAATCGTAGTTTTGAATATCCTCAGCTGTCTCTTTTTCCAATTCTTCATTGAAGTACAGATAAAACTTATTTCTCTCAGCTGGGTGTGGTATTAATTGCTTGTCTAAAGGATCATTCGCACTTGGCCAGCCTGGACCTGTAACGAATGGATTGATGTTATCCAAATCCCCCGTTGCTCCTATACCATTTGCTGCTGGGTCTGCAGAGATGTTGCCCGATGTGTCTTTCATCGCAACGTAAATCTCATAATTAGTGTTTGCACTTAAGCCCGTGACAAGCTCTGTAATTCCTAGTTTCCCCGTTACTGCGGTACCTTTTCCAGTAGGATTACTCATAATTTCAGCTGTTGTAGGTGCTGGTATATTTGTTCCTGAAATCGCTTTTCTAATATAGTAGTAATACTCACCAGGCTCGCTTGCTGTAAAGGTAATCTTCATGCGTTGCCCACCGTGTAAACCTTCACCTCTGATGCCAGTTACTTTCGGTAATGTAGAATCCTTCATTGTGAATTCCTTTTTCGCGACTGGTTCAGAGATGTTTTTCGAGCCATCGACAACAATCAAATAAATAACGTATTCTTTTTTCTCCCCAAGATTATTAATCATTAGTTTCATTGGTTTTGCTGGTGTAGCTCCACTCGCAGCCGTTGCAGCTGTAGCACCTGAACCACGAGCAGCTCCGTTTCCTGGTCGTTGGTCTACTAATTCTCGTAAAGTAGGAGGCGTTTCGTTCTTTTCTTTTACAATATAATAATATGTTCCGACTTCATTCGACGTAAATTCTACTATCGCCGTACTTCCATTGGCTGACTCTGCTTTTGTAATAGCTACGATTGGCTTTGTTTTGTCTGCAGGCTTTTGGTTTTCAATTGGGTCTTTATCAATCGGTTTACCGTCTGGATCTTCGATGTAATCAATATTTTCATGGTCTTCTAAATAATCATCGAAAACATTATTTGGCGTTTCATCTTTTGGTAAAATTACGCCTATTACGTACGTTCTATCGCCTAAATCAATCCAGCCATATACATTACCGACTACTAATTTATCGACTGTTCCATCAAAATAAAGTTTCAAATCTTTAAAACTATTTTTATTTAATAATTCGACGTCACCTTCACCATAAATAGTAAGGTCTGTTTCTGTGTTAACATTTAAAATTTTCACATCTGCCTGTAACTCAATTTCTCGTACATCTGAAATAATGTCCATTTGGAGAATTTGAGTGTCAGAAACAATTTTGGCTTTGTTTTTCGCGACAATTATTTTACTAATTATACTATTAACAAACTCTACATACTTTTCTACATCTTTCATCGACGTTAATGTCGATTTAGCCGACCAGTCGATATAATTTGAAGAGCTCGCTAGTAGTTTATTGCTAGTCACATAGGACTCCATAGACATTCGATTCGGTATGTTTGCACTGTCTCTTAAACCTTGTCGAACTGTTTCGTTCAATAAAACCGTCCCTGTCACATCGATGTTTTTAAAGCGGATATAGTTACTGTTGACTACTATATCTCCCGTAAATACCCCGTAGTTACCATTCAATTCAAGCATTTTAGACTTCGAGCCACTCTCATTTAACGTAAGCTTTGAAACTGCATGGATAGTGTTATTTGACAGTTTACCTTCAATCGTTGCACCTTTTAATACAGTTGCATTTTTTTGGTTCAGTACATGCTTTAAGCTACTGTCCACTTTATAAGGCACCGAATTTATGTAAACATAATTACTATCTACGCTCGTAATTTTATAACTCGTTGTCGTGTCACGTTTTTCCTCTGAGCGAATTAAAAACGAAGCCATTTGGCCACGTGTTACAGGTAAAAAAGGCTCGTAAGTTACTGCCGTTTTACCGGTTGTAATTTCTAAATTCACAAGTGTTTGAATATAGGCAGCATGGCTTGTTTGTGGTGTTACATCTTTAAATTTATGGTCAAATTTTGTCGCCACCTCAAACTTAAAGCCCAGCACTAAAATTTTGGACATTTGACCACGTGTTATTTTTTCATTCGGCATGAACTTTTTTTCAGGTCCGTTATAGCCTGTCATAATGCCCGCATTTTCTAAAGCAGCAATATAGGTATAATACGGATGATTTCTAGGAACATCCTTATATCCAGGATCCTTTACAGCCTGTTCATCTATGCCAAGCGTTTTAGCTAACATTTTTGCAGCTTGAGCACGTGTCACACCATTCGCTGGACGGAAAGTGCCATCATTATAGCCGCTAATAATGCCACGTGCTGATAATTTAAGTATATTATCATAATGTGTTGACCCTAATTTAACATCACTGAAATACTTTCCAGCAGCACTTGCATGATCTACTATAGGCATTGCTACCGTTACACCACTTGTTGCGAAAACTGTCGCAATTAACGCCTTGTTTACCTTTTGAATTTTCTTCTTATCCATCACGTTCGCCTCCCTAACATGATTATTTCTCTAATAATCACACGGAATATTTATATAACAATACTCTTTATATCGACCAAACCTTGCTATACCTTCATATTAAATATGAAGAAAGTTGGTATTTCTAAACAAATAAAGTAAAACTAACAATCGAGCGTGCTGACAAACCTTATTTTTTCTCCCCACTGAGATTTATTGACCATCTTTTGCGATTTATTGACCATCATTCTTTATTTATTCACCATCATTTCAGATTTATTGACGATCTACCTTACATACTGTTTTTTAAAAAAATAAAAGCCAGGAGACAATGCTCCTGGCTTTTTCAATATATAGGCGTACATCTCATTTAATTTGTCTTGCTGTCATATGGGAAAGGGGGATAACCTTACGACTAGCCAAGTAAATTATTGGATGACGCCTGAATTAATTATTTCCTATTCATCAATAGTTTATCCAAATGAATGGAACATTAATCATTTCCCCCAAAATGAGTGTTACCTACTTTAGTTCCTCCAGCTCTTTCACTTGAGCAATCACTACTTTATTTCTTCCAGTTTGTTTAGCGCTATACAATGCTTCGTCAGCAGCTACGATTAGTTCTTCCGCTGTCTTAGCCATCTCAGGGTAAGTCGCCACCCCTGCTGACAATGTTACTGGTCGTCCACAAGGGCTGTTTGTTACAGCACATTTTTCTCTCAAAACTTCTGCAATTGCAGCAGCCTCTTCTGTATATACATTCGGTAATAATATGATAAATTCTTCTCCACCAAAACGGCAGCATACACCTTTTTCTAATACAATGTCCTGCATATTCTTTGCTAAATATATTAATACTTTATCGCCCACTGCATGACCGAAATTATCATTCACGCTTTTAAAGTGGTCTAAATCCAGGAGTATAATTGAATAGGGTCTTCCTTGCTCATTCCACTCTTCCATTAACGCGTCCATTGTTCTACGGTTAGTTAAACCTGTTAATGGGTCCACTGTAGATTGGTCTTTAAAGAACGAAACTTGGGCCTGTAAAAAGGACAAACTGCGTACAAGAGCATCTTTTAAATAATACGCTTCAAAATACCAACTTCGAACAGACTTCAAGTCATCTACGTTTCTCTTATCCATACTCTCCTCTGTCAATGTTGCCAGTTGTTGTAATGGAAGCGCCACTTTAGCAGCTGCCCACATGACTACGACAAATGAAATCAATACAAAAGGGAGGGATATTAAAGAAAATTTCACTACACGCTCAAACGGAGCTTTAAGCGCGACGTCCAATGGTCTTTGAGTGACTACCCCCCAATTTGCCAGTGGGACCGAGCTATATCCAGCAAGTAATTCTATTCCCTTCGTATTCGTCACTCCTTGTGCACCACTTTTACCTTCTACCACTTTTTGTACAACTTTGTTTTCCAATACTACATCATTAATACGACTAGGATCTTGGTGATAAATTATGCGTCCATCACCATCAACAACATACACATAGGAGCCATCATCGTAATAATGCTGTCCAAGCAATGCGTTAAATACATTTTTTTCCTTCAAAAAGATTGTTCCTCCGATAAGACCGAGATGTTCTCCAGCCTCATTGAAAATCGGATAGGATATAAAGATTAATAATCTTCCCGTAATTCCTTCATACGGTTTAGAAATAAACGGTTCTTTAGCTGCCAATGATTTCTTCGCTTCTTCATGATACAAATACTGACCTTGCACTTCTATTGAAGGAGGAGAAACTGCCAAAACAAGCCCCTTTTCATTAGTAACGACTACTGAGTTAAACAAGTTATTTTGCATCTTTAAGCGCTCAGTTTCTTCTACTAGCGCATCACTATCTTCGGTTTGCTTTGATAATATACTAGCGCTATATCCAAGAATTTGAATTGCCTCTTCTAAATAACTATTTGCTGTTGTAGCAAGCTTACTTGCATATACTTTATTCGTCTCCAAAGTATTTTCTTTAATAGAATCTACATTCATTTTATAGCCAGTCCACAAACTTCCGACGATTGAAACTAGAAAAGAGAGAACAGCCACTCCCATTATTAAATGCTTTAATTTTATATTCTTAAAATTTACCATCTCGCAACATGTCTCCTATGAAGCCCTTTTATCGTATATATAATTATAGACTCCTGTATTGTTGATCAATTCAGAAAATATTTATTTACTCTATTATACATGACGAAATTCAATTATTCTGTAAAACAAGCTCATTTCTTGTCTTAATTATGATTAATTCATCCCAGATTCGAACAAATACTTTTCGAGTTTTATGTCATTAGATAGATATTATCAGAATGTTGACAGTAAATCTAAATTCGAAATTTTTCCATTTTTATTAATATTGCAGCGTATAATTTAGTCTATAATAAAAATTACATAGTCAAAATAGTTTGAACTCTGTTATAATACTGTTAAATATTAAATTAGTTGTATTAGTACAGTTTTAAGGACTATTCGTAGCATCGCATTTTTCTATAAATGGGGATATAAAAAGGGGATGAGGAGATTTGGGTATTTTAAAGGGGTTAAAAATTCTCGATTTTTCTGCATTATTGCCAGGAGCAATGACAACAATGATTTTTGCTGATTTAGGTGCTGAAGTTATACATGTGGAATCCTCTAATCGCGTCGATTTCATGCGGATTATGCCACCATACGATGAAGATCGTGAAGCTTATAGCCACCAGCATTTGAATCGTTCAAAAAAATCATTATCATTGAATTTAAAGAGACCAGAAGCAATAGAAATTGTGAAATCTCTCGTTAACGAATATGACATTATTATTGAGGGCTTCCGACCTGGGGTTATGAAACGCCTCGGCATTGACTACGAAGCACTAAAGAACATTAATCCAAGGCTTATTTACTGTTCAATTACCGGTTATGGTCAAACAGGGCCTTACAGTAATCGTCCTGGACATGATAATAATTATTTGTCCTTATCTGGTGTGCTCGATTATTCACGCCATAAAGACAAAAAGCCAGTTTCAATGGGCGTGCAAATTGCTGATATCGCTGGGGGCACTATGCATGCTGCAATTGGGGTATTAGCCGCTGCGCTACAAAGAGAAAAGACAGGGCAAGGTCAATATATTGATATTAGTATGACCGATGCCGCATTTTCATTGAACGCAATGTACGGTGCTGCTTTTATTGGCGGTAATTATACCCCACAGCCTGAACAGGAAATTTTAAATGGGGGCACTTATTACGATTATTATAAAACGAAGGATGGCAGATTTTTTTCAGTTGGTAGCTTAGAGCCACAATTCCGCAAGCTATTATGTGAAGCACTTGATATTCCTGAGTTGATAGATAATACGTTTAATGATTCTGTTTATACACAAAAGCGCTTTAAAGAAGCTGTACATGATGCTTTTTTATCGAAAACATATGATGAATGGCTTCAAGTATTTAATGAAGATTTCCAAGGTTGCGTAGAGCCTGTACTAACTTTCCCAGAAGCAAGCAAGCACCCTCAAATTTTGGCACGTGATATGATTGTGGATATTCCCAAAAGTGATGGTACTACACAAAAACAAATTGCGTCTCCATTCAAATTCCAAAATACAGCGCCAGTATATAAGCATGTAGGGGCAAAGCTTGGCGAGCATAACGAAGAACTCCTTCTTTCTCTTGGCTATAGTCAAGATGAAATACAACATTTAACAAAAGGTAAAGTTTTAGAGTAACTATTTCTCAGACAAAAAAACCGTCAATATTGACGGTTTTTTATATTCTTTCTATACATATGCGCGCATGAATTCGCGCATTTCTTCAAAGTGTTCATCTACTAATAAATACTTTTTGTAAATGTCCATTAGTTTTTCAAACAACTCAAACTGCTCTGTGACGAAAAGTATTTTTAAAATGTCCATAACATGTAAGGATGTATTTTTGGCTATTTTAAAATAATCTACCTGTGCATCTTTATAATTGGCACGCCATTCTTCAGTAGAAACCCCTACATGTGTTAAAGAATTATCCACTAACATGGCTATATCCCGCTGAACTGCCGCTTCGATGGCAATGAATTGTTCATCTTTTGCTTTTTCGGTAGTAATAACTTCAAAAATACTTTCACTAGAAGCTAATTCATGTGTACGTAAAAGTTGTAAGCCTTGTTCATACTGCCCGGCTTTCACATAATTGCTTAATAGTTCAGCATATAAATATTCCAAATAATTTTTACCATAATGCTTTATGAGTAACTTTGGCGTCGGTTTTACATTTGGTAAAACATCATAATACTCCAACATAATTTCCACTGCATAATTATTTAATCTTTCATCCTGCAATAAAAACTCTCCGTATTGGATTGTTTCTGCTATGCATCCTTCTTTCGCTGCAATGTCTAACAAAATGTAAGCAATTAATACTTGCTCCTTCTCTGTCTGTGCATACATCGAATAACGCCATTCCGATTCAAAGGTCGCTACCAAATGTCTGACTAGCGTAAAATCCTCTTTTGCTTCTCGATAATGTACAACAATCTGATGTAGACGCAATTGTTTTTTTGTTAAACATGTAGCATTATGTTTATCCACATGAGTTATACACTTATCCAGAAAATCTTTGAAATCCACACCCAACTTATTCACATGTGGATAAGCCTCTCTCCACGAACTTTCGAGATGCGTCATTAATTCTCTTATAAAACTAATCTTTTCTATCGATTTGTGGATAAGAAGTGAATAGATTTTTTTCGCGAATAACCAATGCCAAAACCGTTCATTTTCTTCATAAATTATATGTACTAAATATCGATCTTCTACTTTACACATATGAATGGATTTTAACTTCTCTTCTTGAATTGGAGATTCAAAACGCTTCCCAAACACTAGTGCGATTAAGCTACTGCTATCAAATGTATGATGAATAACTAAGTGCTCAAACATCGCTTCTTTTCCTTGAGGCGAATAAAAGAAATCATCTAATCTTGAATTTATATAGGCTATGTCGAAGCCCATCTCCACCATTTTTGTTTGCAAGTTTTCTTCCGCTCTTACCCAATATTTTCGTGCAGTCGAAAACACAAGATTCGTCGCCATTTCTTCATTTACTAAAAAAATATCCGGTGCTAGTGTTTGCCCAAATATATGAGTATAGTCTTCGGCATTTGTATGATCGTCTGCCCACTGCTGTAATAATTGTTCAGCACTAGACTCCCCTTCGTTATTATACGCCGTTAATAATAGTTCATCACAACGTAAAAACATATTTATGGCGCCTCCTCAATTCAATATGCACATTCAAAAAAATCGACGAACGATACATATGTTCACCGATTTTCATATTTGATAATTACCAAAACACAGGGTAATTTCGATTTTGTCGAATGTTGTTAATAACAAGTGCATAAGCCACAATGATCAGTGCCCCAATTAAAACAGGGAAAATTAAAAATGACCAGCTATAGCCACCTAAAATAACTATGATTGGATTGGCTCCTGCTGGTGGATGTATGACACCGAAAAATGCCATACAAAAAATCGTTAACGCCATAGCTAAACTAATCGATAGTACACTTGAGCCTAGCAAGGAATACATAGCAATACCGATAAATGATGAAACCATATGTCCACCAATAATATTGCGCGGTTGTGATAACGGGGCATTCCATACAACAAAGGCAAGTACACAGCTACCACCAAATGAAGCCATTAGCCACGTGGATTCTGTATAATTTGTCAAGAGAAGTAATGTTAATATACTAATGAGACCACCAAATGCACCTGTTGCTGCATCTGCAAAATTTGTACGTGATGGGGCATTTGCTCCACCTCTCATTTTAGCAATATACTTTTTTAAACCTTGTTTTTTCTCCGTATAGTGTAGAATTTCTTCCATTCATGAACCTCCCTTTTCAAACCGTTCGTCAATAATTTTCACTTTACTCCGGTTGACCAATCTATTATAAGTATAACAGCATTTTAGATTTTTCGAACTATTTATATAGATTCTAGCGGAAATCTCTGCAATTTTCCATATTTTTTAGCGACATCATTAGCGGATATTTGTGTGTTTGGATTATATGAACATACTCAGTATTTTTCAATGTAAAAAGCGTAGAGGCATGCGTTCGAAGTGCAGTAAAATGTTCGCCGCGGGCATTTATACACTGTGCGCGATGTGATTTATTCCCTGGAAGCATGGTTTACTCTCGAATCAGGTTCCTTTACTCTCGAATTGCGTTCACTTACTCTCGAAAGCTGTTTTCATATAAGTGCAGTAAAAGATAATTAGTTTAATCAGTAAAGAACCCTTTATCAGAACAAGTTGTTCAAAACCTCCCTTTACTACAAATGGTCAGATTCTCGTCCCATACTTCCCCCCTAAAATCAAAAATGCCACAACCATGTAAGCTGTGGCAGTTCAGAATTTTATACTTTATCTTTTAAACGAATTATTAATAACGCATTAATCGTATTGTTTTTTCACTGGTTTGAATAAACGTACTTTTTTCAGTATCGTTTTCGGCACTTGGAATGTTGCTGTTACGATACCAGGATGACGGCCAATTTCGATGGATCCTGTTATGGTAGCTCGGTTCATCACTTCAGGAACCGTCATTTCAAATAGCTTAGCTGAACGCGCTAATGCATTATCCGTAGCCTCATTCAAGCTTGTGCCAGACCCAATAATCGATATAGGGAATGCATCTTCTATTTGCTTCACACCGAATTCCTCCGCTAATTCACGAGCACGACGCTTTTCTTCCTTTGTAAAAGGCTTAGCAGTATACGGTAAATCGTCTTCATTTGGCAATAAAATCGGTCCCTCTAAAGCCACTTTTTTGAGCACGCTTACTTGCAGTTGCACAATACCCGCTACATCTGTCGTATGACCTGCAATTTCCCCGTCACCTTGCATCGCGTGCATATCACCAATATATACACCGCCTCCTGGTACTTTTACAGGACAAATAATCGTCGCTCCCTCGCGTACGCGATTAATATCCATATGACCGTCTGTACGATGCTCGTCTAGCTCCGCTTGTGTAAATGCATATTCATGTGGTGCACCAACTAAAAACGAACCGAAATCTCCGGCATTATGAGAATCTGGCATTGCTTTAGATGGTGTCGTACCAAGCTGACCTAAAAACGGACGCATACGTGCCATGACACCTACTAAATCACTTGGTGCAAGGGCTACAACTGGATTTTGCACAGAATTTTCAGGTAATCGCATATAATTTTTGGCATCTTGAGCTACTCGTCTTGCACCTTCTCGTCCAACTGTCACCCCTAAGTCACCACGATGGTCGAATGCCATTGTATAACCATTTGTCATTTTAAATGGAGAGGTTTCTGTCTGACATGTTGCACAACGAATCGCCTGTGGTCCGATACCACTAACAATTGTTCTTGGATGCAACTTCCCGCATCCAGGACACTTTACAGATACAAAGGGATCACCAATAAAACGATCGACAATAGCTTCATCATGACCTGAAGCAGTAGCTAAAGATGTAACTTGTATAGACTTAATGTTAATAACAAGTGCATCGCCTACCTCTGCTCCTTCCACAAATACTGGCTTTGTCACCTCATGTCCTCCACGAATTGTTGGCGTAATCATCGGTCCCCAACACCCCGGGGCTGTATTAGCAATAATGGTCCCGCCATTTTTTAGTGGACCTAACATTTCTTTTTTTGGATCTAAAATTCCATCTATAAATTCATTTACGAATAATGTTTCAACCGCTTTCTTCTGTAAATCTCCCCCTAACATTTCTGAAGACTCGGTATTTTCAAGTCCCAACATTTCGTTCATCATTTTAGTCACACTCCTATTTTTCGACAAACTCTTTATTTTAAGTATAGAGTACTAGTTTGGCAATCTCAATCATTCACTATGTAATTTTTTTACTTTGTAAGCGTTTTATATACTTCGTTTTGTAAATGCTTTGTAAATACTATGTAAAGAGCCCTCCACCTAATTGGAGAGAGCTCTTCAATTAATTAATTATTAATATATAAATCAAAGGCATGCGAGAAATCTTCTTTCGCATATTGTTCTTTGTGATCATTCATCCATTTATTTGAGAAATTCGTAATCTCTTTGAATGAAGATGCAGGTGAAATTGAGTCATTACCTATACGCCCCATCGATGCTGAAGCAATATTCAAGCTTTTCTCTGCTACACCAAGCTTGTATGCATTTTGCTTTTGCTCGTAGCTAATCGCATGCAATGCTTTATATAGATCTTTTATTTCATTTAAAAAGCGCTTATGAATATCGATCGATAACGGAACATTGCCGATTGTGAAT
>JAVWKG010000032.1:0-26565 GCA_036638655.1 Lysinibacillus sp.
TCCGAAGTAGCTCAGTTGGTAGTAGCACCTGACTGTTAATCAGGTTGTCGCAGGTTCGAGTCCTACCTTCGGAGCCATGGCCCGTTGGTCAAGCGGTTAAGACACCGCCCTTTCACGGCGGTAACACGGGTTCGAATCCCGTACGGGTCATAAAGCAAAAAGCATGTAACATGTTAATGTTACATGCTTTTTATATTGCCTTTTTGAGCGTTCAAATAGTTCAATAATAACTCGCGCTCCCTAGTATATTACCACTGACCTCCTGCAAATTTGAACAATGTATTTCATATATAAAAGATGTATGTTTAGTTGTAACTTTTATCATGGTGAATCAATTTCTATTCCACTAATATGAGTATATATGGAGGAAGATAACATGAATATACAAGAGATACAGCGATTTTTAACACTATTTCAATCGGAACAGGAAGAATCAGATTTGTGGTTGGTTAATCGATTACAAGAGATTGAGGAAATGGGCGAGTATACGCCGACAACTGAAGAGCTAACATTTGGTGCAAGAGTAGCTTGGCGTAATAGCAACAAGTGTATCGGGCGTTTATTTTGGCAGTCGTTACATGTCGTGGATGCCCGTGAAATATTTGATGAGCAAGAAATCTTTGAAACATTACTTGCACATATTCAATTCGCAACTAATGATGGTAAAATTCGCCCTACAATTACGGTTTTCTCACCAGGGAGAGTGCGTATTTGGAATCACCAATTAATACGTTATGCTGGCTATGAAACTAAAGCGGGGATAGTGGGAGATCCACATTCTGTGCCGTTTACAAAGGTTTGTGAATCGCTTGGCTGGCAAGGGAAGGGAACCGCATTTGATGTGTTACCACTTGTTGTGCAGGTGGACGAGCGTGCGCCACGGATATTTGGAATTCCACAGGAGTATGTTTTAGAAGTGACGATTCGCCATCCAGAGCAAGAAGAGGTAAATACGCTAGATATGAAATGGTATGCGGTGCCGATTATTTCTAGCATGCGCTTCCAAATGGCAGGCATAGATTTTCAAGCTGCACCGTTTAATGGCTGGTATATGGGTACGGAAATCGGCGCACGTAATTTAGCCGATCATGAGCGCTACAATATGCTACCGGCTATAGCTAATATTTTCGGACTGGATACGACAAAGCAATCATCACTTTGGAGAGATCGTGCACTTGTTGAGCTCAATATTGCAGTACTGCATTCCTTTAAGGAGGACGGTGTGAGCATTGTCGATCATCATACCGCTGCACAGCAGTTTAAGCTGTTCGAGGAGGCTGAGGCAGCGGCAAGTCGTGAACTTACAGGTAACTGGAGCTGGCTTATCCCGCCACTGTCACCGGCAACCACGCATGTTTTTCACAGGCCGTATGTCAACGTGTATAACACACCGAACTATTTTTACCAAAAACCGCCGTATTAATAAGGATGTCCTATAGATTACTATGGGAAAAATAACTTGTTTTCTGTATGATAAAAATCCGCTTAGCTTTCCGCTCAGTACAGAGTAAAACCCATCCAACCTTGCATATCGAGGGTTGGATGGGTTTACTTCTTGTCGCAAGAATCTATGCGGATTTTTAAATGATTGTTTTAGTAATTGATAGCCTCTAAAGACTTCTCAAATTCCTCTTTTGTACGTACATCAAAATAATCGAGTCCAGTATAACCAGATGGATCTACTTTAGCCGGATCCGCACCTGAATTGTATAAAAGTACGACGACGTCATAGGTTTCATTTGATAATGCAGCGGTAAGGGCTGTAGAGTAGTCATCAGAATCGTTAGGATTCGCTCCTGCATCGAGTAATAATTGGACGATTTCAATTTCATCGTTATAAACAGCATAATGAAGTGCTGTAGTCGATTCTTCATCTTTCATATGAATATTGGCACCATCAGTAATGAGCTTCGAAACTTCGTTAATATCGCCATCTGCTGCTGAAATCATAAGTGGAGTGGTGTCAGAAGAGTAGCTAGATTCTGTTACTTCATCTTCGGCAGTCTCGGGGAAAATTGAAGAGAAAAGTGTAGTACTAAGAACTAAAAGAACGATTACTCCGATATACAGGCTGAAAACAACTGCACTAGAAATTAGTGCACCAAGCGCAATTTTTCCGTTATTCGCTTTAAAGTTTGGTGTCCCTTCCACATTCATAAAGTGACCGACAGCTTGGATCCTCTTTGGTAATAGAGGGTGAGTAGATAATAATTCGGCAAACCAAACAGCAACATTAGATTCGCTATGAATTTGTTCAAGGTAGGTAAATTCATTAACCTCTTTGTAAAGTTCTTTTCCGATACTTAAAATTGTGAGTGCCCGTTTCGCAGCCAGCCCATCCTGTATATAATAAGCGGCACTTCTGTCACATGTATATTCACAAGCGCGGCTGTAGGCTTGTGAAAGAAAGGGAATGAAAACAGAAGGTAAAATAAGTATGTTTATCCAGACATGTCTTCGTTTAACATGTGTCAACTCATGAGCGATTATGAAATCAAGTTCTTTCTCACCTTGTTCCCGGGCTAACTCGAAAACTTCCGAATAAATAACAACCATGTCGCGTCCTAAAAATCGTGTGGCAAAGGCATTGAAAGCACCTTCAGAATGAATAACGAATATGTCTGGCACCTTTTTAAGGTCCATTTTATCGGATAACTCGATAACTCGTTCATAAATATCGGGGAATTGTTGTTCATTAACCCGAACACCATTACCTCTTATACTCCCCATCACAAGGGCATTTGAAAATATTATAAATGCAAGAATCACGAGGGCGATGCCAATTCCGATAAGGCTAAACGTAAGAATAATATAAATAAAAATACTAAAAATGACGCTCAAAATGAAATATGGTGTTTCTCTGCTAGATGTTAAAGATGGTGAATTCAAGTGTATACTCCCCTTTAAAGTAAAGTTTTACCATTAAGTTATTAATAATAGAGAATTATTGCAATGCAGTCAATAGGTATAAGATTACTTCATATTAGAAGGGTGGATAGTACATGGGAACTAATGGGGCAGTGGGAGAATTGTTTCCTGAAACATTTCAGTTCATAAAGAAAAGCATCTCATTGCAACTAGATGAGATGCTTGTTATCAACTTAATTCACAAATTTATCTTTAGAGGCTGTAAATGCGCTTACGAATAATAGTAACACGACAACAATGAATAGCCAGCCAGCGATTTCCCAGCCGCCGAATACATCATACAAATACCCAAATAAAATTGGACCAGTAGCTGCCAATAAGTAGCCGAAAGATTGTGCGAAGCCCGATAAATCAGCAGCTTCATATGCTGTGCGCGTACGTAATGTGAAGAACATCATAGCGAGACCGAACGATGCACCACCCGCTAGTCCTAAAAATAACATCCAAAGAACAGCAAGATTTGTCCATTCCATGACTAGACCGATAAAGCCGATTAAGTAAAACGCCGTAAACATAAATACAAGGGGGCGCTGTGATTTCATTTTTCCTGCTAAAATGGGCACAAGTAAAGCCATTGGAATTTGCGAAATTTGCATGATTGAAAACATCCACCCAGCTTGATCTGCCTCTAAGCCTTGCGTTATGTAAATTTCAGGAATCCATGCTGCGGTCGTATAAAATAGCATGGACTGCAAACCCATCGCGCCAGTCACTGCCCAAGTAACAGGCGATTTCCATAATGGTGTGCGGGCCTTTGTTGTTATAACAGCGGGCTCTGGTTTATTAAATTTCAATTGTGGTAACCAGATGACTATAGTAATGACGACAAGAACAATCGGTATTGCGAGCGCACCTTGCCAGCCTAGCGATGAATTAGCTAGTGGATAGCTCATGCCAGCACCTGTACCCGCTGAAAGATTCATCGACACTGTGTAACAGGCCATGAGTAAGCCAACATGATAAGGAAATTTCAATTTTAATAACCCTGGAATCAGTACGTTTCCAAAAGAAATCGCAACACCAATTAGTACTGTACCGAATAGTAGTAATTCAGTCGATCCAAATGAGCGTAGTATAATCCCTATAGCAATCAATAGTGTAGATAGAAGCAGGGTCAATTCCAATCCGAATTTGCGTGCGAGTGCTGGCGCAAAGGGTGAAACAATTGCAAAGGCTAACAAAGGAATTGTCGTTAAAAAGCCTGCCAGTACGTTGGAAATACCAAGACCATCACGAATAAATGAGATTATTGGACCAACGACGGTAAGGGGTGTACGTAAAGTTGAGGCAATTAAAATAATGCCGACTACAAGTAATAGAGTCATACCTGTCCAGCGGATTTTTTTACTAGAATGTGTAGTAGAGTTAGTAGTTGCCACTAATAGGACCTCCTTGAAATATCAATTCTTGAATTCGAACTACTATACCACTTTACTACACATTAAAAAATAGTAGAAATTTCACAAAATACTGAATACTCCTATCTGCATTGAAATGTCGAATGGTATATGATAAAGTTGTATACATCATAAATTTAATAAATTAATACCTCAAACTTGTATTGAGGTAGAGGTCGCGTTATTTATAAGTACGCTAATGGAAATGACAAGCATTAATGACATTAGTTGAAAGGAAATATCGCCGAAGTGTGAGGGGACTTGAAAACCTTATGCTGGGGCTGTCTCCGAAAGGAACAGAACTGTCACGTTTTGATCGACGTGTTGTGCTATCGTTTTGTAAAGAACAGAGGGATTCTACTTAGCCATCGCATCGTTTTATGTGATGGCATTTTTTTCGCCTCTTTAAGAAGGAAGGAAGCTTGAAAGTGAGTGAAATAAAAATAAATCAGCTTGGCAATAAGCCGCCAAAGTTGAAAAAAGAATTAAAAAGTCGCCATATTACGATGATTTCGCTTGGTGGCACGATTGGTACCGGATTATTCCTAGCGAGTGGTGGTGCCATTGCGCAGGCAGGTCCTGGTGGTGCATTACTTGCTTATGCATTAATCGGTGTCATGGTGTATTTCTTAATGACGAGCCTTGGAGAGATGGCCGCCTATATGCCATCATCGGGTTCATTTAGTACGTATGCCTCAAAATTCGTAGATCCAGCATTAGGCTTTGCACTTGGTTGGAACTACTGGTATAACTGGGCTATTACAATCGCTGCAGAAATCGCCGCAGTTTCATTAATTATGAAATATTGGTTCCCTGATAGCTCTTCAGCATTATGGACGGTATTATTTATTGTCGTTGTTTTGTCATTTAACTTATTATCAGTAAAGAGCTATGGTGAAAGCGAATATTGGTTTGCGATGATTAAAGTTGCAACGGTTGTTGTCTTTATTATCGTCAGTATATTAATGATTTTTGGTATTTTAGGTGGACAAGCGCCAGTTGGATTTACGAATTTCTTCATTAATGATGGACCGTTCCATGGTGGCTTCTTAGCGACATTCGGTATATTCTTGGCAGCAGGCTTCTCGTTCCAGGGAACGGAATTGCTAGGCGTTACAGCTGGTGAAACAGATGATCCAGGTAAAAATATTCCGAAGGCTGTAAAATCAGTATTTTGGCGTATTATTTTATTTTACATTTTAGCGATTGCTGCAATCGGGATGCTTATTCCATTTACAGACGAACGCTTATTATCAGAAGATATCGCAGTATCACCGTTTACACTAGTGTTTGACCAGTTAGGCATTGCCTTTGCAGCGTCATTCATGAATGCAATTATTTTAACGGCGATGCTGTCAGCGGGTAACTCAGGATTGTATGCAGCATCACGTATGTTATGGAATCTTGCGGTTGAAGGGAATGCACCGAAAATCTTTATGAAGCTGAGCCGACGAGGTATTCCAATCTATGCGTTAATGGCAACACTAGCAGTAGGGAGCTTAGCATTCCTTGCGTCATTCTTTGGCGACGGTGTTGTTTATATATGGCTACTGAATGCCTCAGGTTTGTCAGGCTTCATCGCATGGCTTGGGATTGCAATTAGTCACTATCGTTTCCGCAAAGCATTCGAAGTACAAGGTTTGGACCCGAAACTATTGCCTTATAAAGCAAAATTATTCCCGTTTGGTCCAATATTCGCCTTTACAGTATGTATGATTGTTGTCGTTGGCCAAAACTACGCAGCCTTCACGGGCGATTCAATAGACTGGTATGGCGTGCTCGTATCATACATCGGAATTCCGCTATTTTTAGCGTTTTGGATTGGCTATAAAATAAAACATAAAACAAAAATTATTCCGCTGAAAGATTGCGATTTACAAGTGGAAAAATAATAAAAGCGAGGTGCGCCAATGCACCTCGTTTTTTTAAGCAAAAATCGTCTGCCAAAGCAGGAAAATATTTAAGCTTACAACAAGTGCTACAACAATCCAGCCGAGGATGGTCGTCATTTTATAATTCACAAGGCTACCCATAATTTCCTTTTTACTTGTAAACATGACAAGGGGGACAAGTGCAAAAGCGATCCCGAACGATAATATTACTTGGCTCATTACTAGTGCATGCGTAGCATTCACACCAGAAGCAATAATAGCAAGTGGCGGAATCATCGTAATGGCTCGGCGCAAGTAAAGAGGAATCCGTCTTCTGATAAATCCCTGCATAACAACATCCCCAGCCAACGTCCCAACTGAAGAACTTGCTAAACCGGCAATCAGTAGCCCAAGACCAAATGAAATGGCCGCCATTGGGCCGAGTGCATCACGCAGTCCGTTAAAGGCTACGTCTAAATCCTCTACTACGATTCCTTGTGTATGGAACACTGCCGCAGCGATGATGAGCATGCTCATATTGATGGCACCCGCAATAATCATGGCTACTAATATATCGATAAACTCGAAGCGGAAGATACGGCGTTTTTCACTTTCATTACGACCGACAATACGATTTTGCGTTAAGGAAGAGTGTAAATAAATCGCATGAGGCATAACTGTAGCCCCTAAAATCCCTGTAGCAAGTAATAGCGAATCCACACCTTCAAACTGTGGCGTGAACATCCCCAACGATACGCTGCCCCAATCAGGTTGTGCTAAAAAGGTTTGAAAGGCAAATGCTAGCACCACAATGAGCACCATACCAGAAATGCCGGCTTCAAAGGCACGGTAGCCACGCCGTTGTAATTCTAAAATAGCAAATGAGCCGACCGCAGTAATGAGAGCTGCGGGTAGCATGAGAATGTCGAATAGTAAGTATAAGCCAAGGGCCGCACCGATAAATTCCGCAAGGTCGGTGGCGATGATCACCAACTCAGCTTGTATCCATAAGAAAATAGATGTTTTTTTAGAAAAGTTTTCACGTGAGATTTCCGGTAAATTTTTACCTGTTGCAACGCCAAGTTTTGCTGACAAGGATTGAATGAGCACCGCCATTAAATTTGAAAAAGCAATGACCCAGAGCAATAAATAGCCATACTGTGAACCAGCTGAAATATTTGTTGCAAAGTTACCAGGGTCAATATAGGCAACCGCCGCAATGAAAGCGGGGCCCAGAAACGGCAAAATTCGCCGCCAGCCTTTGATATCTCCATCTAACACAGCCTTTGCTGTTGTTTTTGTTGTTTTCTGATTAACCATAATGCGCCTCCATCCGCTTTTGAAAGTATCGTACAAACAAAAATGTTTCCTTTAGGAAAGATTGAGTGTTTACATTTTATTCCTACGTGTAAGAAAAGTACAGTCATTTGCCCAAGTCAGTGTAAGTTCTTTTAATTTAGCTCATCAGAAATAACATGAAAAGCCGCCCATCAAATGTAGATAGGCAGCTTACTATTTTTCATATCAAAAGCAAATTGGATTGCTCTAAAGAGCGGAAAACTTGGACAAATCCTTTCGATTGCCAATGACGATTAAAAAGTCGTCTTTCTCTAAAGCTTGTTCAGGGGACAGGGACACAATGACATCACCATCTCGAACAAGGGCAATTACGTTTACATTGTATTTTGCGCGCAAATTGAGTTCACGTAGATTTTTGCCAATCATTTTGACGGGTAGTTTAATTTCCTCTATATTATGTTCTTTCGATAGTTCGATATAGTTCAACACATTGGGCGATAAAAGCTGGTTGGCAACTCGCTCACCCATATCTTTTTCGGGATAGATCACCCAGTCTACGCCGATTTTTTCTAATACTTGCCCATGTCGCTTACTAACGGCTTTGGCGATAATTTTTTCCACACCTAAATTTTTCAGAAGCATCGTCGTTAATATACTCGATTGGATGTCGTTTCCGATGGCGACAATGACACATTCGAAATTACGAATGCCTAGAGCTGTTAGTGCTTTTTCTTCGGATGCATCTGCTACAGCTGCATGTGTAAAATATTGCTCCACATCCTCCACTTTATCGTCACGAATATCTATTCCCAGCACATCATGATGAGACGCCATTAATTTCCGCGCAACACTTACACCAAATCTGCCTAAACCAATGACAGCAAATTGTTTTTTAGCCATAGTTATTCACTCCTTTTAGGGATTAACCTATCATAATATTGCCTTTTGGATAATGGAAGGCATCGTCTTTTCGGTTTCTTGTTAGGGCGAAGGCAATTGTTAAGGGACCTAACCGCCCTATAAACATCATCACGATTATACATACACGTCCAATTGGAGAAAGTTCCGGCGTTAACCCCATGGACAGACCTACAGTACCAAAGGCGGAAGTTACTTCAAACAAGTACACGATCAATTCAAAACCTTTTTCAGTCATACTCAAGATAAACGTGGCTATCATCACTAATAGGAATCCGCACATTGACAATGTAAATGCCTTTATTATTGTGCCCATGCCAATATCGCGTTTGAATAACACCACATGTTCTTTTCCTCTCAAATGCGCCCAAAGTGTAGCGAGTAATACAGCCAATGTTGTCACTTTAATACCACTAGCCGTCGAACCAGAGCCAGCCCCAATAAACATCAGGAAAATCACTAAGAGCAATGTTGGGTAAGTTAAATCGGCAATCGGTAATGTATTCGCACCAGCAGTTCGAGGTGTCACACTTTGGAAAAACGCGCCAAGCCATTTTCCTGTCGGCGATAGGGTCCCAAGTGTTTTAGCATTATGAAATTCAAGTAAAAATATTAAAATAGTAGCCCCAATTACGAGAATACTCGTTGCCATTAATACGACTTTAGTGTGTAAGGATAACTTCTTCGTTTGTCGATATTCATATAACTCATGAATAACGATAAAACCAATGCCGCCGAGTATGATTAAAAGCCCAATGGTGATTGTCACGATTGGATCATCTACATACATGGTAAGACTTTGAAAGCCTCCCATCAAATCAAACCCTGCATTATTAAAATTAGAAATAGCGTGAAAGAAACCAAAATAAATGGCCTGGCTAAAAGGCATATCCATTGAAAATCGAAAAGCTAAAATAATGCCACCTAATGTTTCAGCAAGGATGGTAAACGCAAAAACCCTTCTCGCAATTTTTACGATCCCAGATAAATCAGTGAAATTGAAAGACTCCTTTAATAATAATCGCTCTTTTAATGAAATTCTTTTCTTCATGACGATAAGGAACAATGTACTGAATGTCATAAAACCTAATCCACCAATTTGGATAAGCGATAAAATAACGAGTTCTCCAAAGATAGAAAATGTATCTCCAGTGTCCACTACGACAAGACCTGTTACGCAAATAGCCGAAGTGGCTGTAAATAATGCATCTAAAAAGGACAGTGCTTCTCGGCCTTCTGTCGCGACAGGCAAAGATAATAAGAGGGAGCCTATTATGATCAACATAGCAAAGCCAAGCATCAGCACGGTAGGTGGACTCAATTTATTGAGTGGTTTTTTCATAGGACCCTCCTTTTTAGTAATAGCGTTTTTGAAACGCCGTTTATTCGATTTTTCATTTAATGGGAATATTCTACTCCTGACATCTGAATATTGTAAAGATTTAATTTTTAAATAATGCTTACAAAATGTGTACTTGACTAAAAAAGCTTGTTACATGCGGAGAGGCATAAAAATTCTCATCATTTTCTAATTAGACTTTCATGCCTGTAGTAGTTTACGATGAGAGAAAACGATGAGGACTGACGTGATATGACGAATCGGATTTTAATTATAGAAGATGAAGAAAGCATTGCCCGTGTTTTACAGCTAGAACTACAGTTTGAAGGCTATGAGGCTGAAGTGGCGCATACGGGAACGGAAGGGCTATTAAAATATCGCGAGCAACAGTGGGATTTGGTATTGCTTGATGTGATGTTGCCTGAGATGAATGGGCTTGAAGTATTGAAGCGTATTCGTGCAACGGAACAACAGACGTCTGTGCTGTTGCTCACGGCCAA
Source organism: Lysinibacillus sp. (assembly GCA_036638655.1). Classification (GTDB taxonomy): domain Bacteria; phylum Bacillota; class Bacilli; order Bacillales_A; family Planococcaceae; genus Lysinibacillus. The sequence continues at coordinate 10,253 of JAVWKG010000032.1, forward strand.
AAGTGATGTAGAGGATAAGGTTAAAGGGCTCGACCTTGGGGCAAATGATTACATAACGAAGCCATTTGAAATCGAGGAGTTGCTGGCACGAATCCGTACAGCTCTTCGATTTTCGCAGCGACCTAGGGAAACTGTGTCGCAGATGTCATATGACCAATTATCGATTAACGAGGAGACAAGGGACGTTTTATATTACGGCGAGCATGTGTATTTAACTCCGCGTGAATATGAGCTGCTACTTTATTTACTAAAGCATCCAAAGCAAGTGTTAACCCGTGAACAGATTTTGGAATCGGTGTGGGGATATGATTATTACGGCGATACGAATGTTGTCGATGTCTATATCCGCTATGTGCGTCAAAAGCTAGAGGCGGCAAATAACAGACCGATTATTCAGACAGTGCGCGGGGTTGGTTATGTGTTAAAGGGGCAGGGGCATGAAGCTTAAAACAAAAATTCATTTGCTGACGACTTTACTGATGCTCGTCATATTAGTAGTAACGAATAGTGGTATTTATTTCTTGTATGAAAAGATTGCGTACAATAAGGAATACGAACAACTGCAGGGCCAGGCAGACAAGTTGAGTAAGGCACTAAGTGAACAAGATGTCCAGGTAGATATGGTAATCAGTGCCTATATGCCGACAGGTGGGGCAGTACGTGTTTATGGTAATGATGGTCGATTGAAGATGAGAGAACAGGCAAAGAAGGATATGCCGGATGTGGAATATATGACCTTCGAAATGCCAGCCATTTGGACAGATGGGACAGTTGTGCAAATTGAGCTAATGCAGCCGGTGGAGGACATGGCGAGTACGTTGAGTCTGCTGATGGCCATTTTAGTAGTCGTGACTTTTTTAGCGGCAATGCCAATTTTCTTAGCGAGCCTCGCACTCGGGCGCCTCATTTTACAGCCATTGGAACGCTTAAATAAGGCGATGCAAAAAAGTACGGATACAGGAAAGTACGAAAAAATTGAGTTAGCCGATAAAGGTAAAGATGAGTTAACTGAAATTAGTCGTACGTTCAATGGCATGATGGAGAAGCTTGAACAGCATTATCAAAAGCAACAACAATTTGTCTCGAATGCTTCTCATGAACTGAAAACGCCGATTACAGTCATTGAAAGCTATGCGAAATTACTGTTACGTCGTGGCTTTAACAATGAAGAGGTAGCCAAGGAATCACTACAAGCAATTGCGAATGAATCTGTACGTATGCATGACATGGTGCTGCAATTACTAGAACTCGCCAAAAATAAGGAGCAACTTCACATCGAGTGGACTCATATTGAGCTAGCGCCACTTCTAGAAAAAGCAACGTCACAAATGCAACAAGCATTTCATCGCCCATTTATCGTACAAGGTAGTGTACCAAAGCAAATTTATAGTGATGTAAAAATGCTCAAACAGCTACTCTTCATTTTACTAGATAATGCGCAGAAATATAGCGAGGGTGAAGTGCTAGTTCATGCGTCTGAAGATGAACAATATACGTTCATTACGATCCAAGATTTTGGTGTAGGCATTCCAGAGGAACATATTTCACAATTGTTTGAACGTTTTTATCGTGTTGGGGAAGATCGTAATCGTAAAACAGGTGGCACGGGACTAGGACTTGCCATAGCCAAGGAGCTTGCAGGTCAGCTAGCGATTATAATCGAAGTCGATAGTACAGTTGGTGTAGGGTCGAGCTTTACATTACGTATACCAAAGGAGGGTCTACAATGAAGAAATGGCTGATCCCGGTTGTTAGTAGTGTCGTTGTTTGTGCCGCTGCCCTTTGGTTTTTACAGGATCGTTACTTCAATGAGGAGCCGCTCAGTGAAAAAGAGGCCATTGCTCATATTGAAGACTTGTATAGTGGGCAAGTCGAGCACACCGAAAAAAAGGACCAAGTGTACACAATGCAGCTTACAAAGAAAGGTGCCACGTATGAGGTAGCGATCGATGCAAACACACGCCGAGTGACAGATTTAACCTTGAAAAAACTTGTGGAAAAGCCGAAGTTAACGCGAGAGCAAATTCATAAAAGTGTGGCAGCTTACACACATGGTGAAATTGATACGATTACATTAAAAGGGATGAATTACAATGTGTTGGTGAAGAGTGAAAATGTTATTAAAAGCCTCACTTTAGATGTATATACAGGTGAAATTTTGTCAGAAACAGAGGAAGTAATAGTAATAAAAGAACCGAGTAAGCCAACTGGCATCAATACGGCAATTTCCGAACAGCAAGCCATTCAAATTGCCTTAACAGAGCTACAGGGTGAAGTAGAGATGGTTAATTATGTGGAAGGTGAAGACGGTGGCTATTATTTAATCGAAATTGATGGGGAAGATGAGGAAGCTGTTGTTAAAGTACATGCTGTGACTAAAGAGGTGATGTCAGTTAGATGGGAAGAAGATCATTAATTTCCTAAGAAAATTTTCTCTCATGAAATTCTAATGTTACTCTTATCTTGTTATCATCTTTGCTTGCTATGCTATGTATAGATAACACAAAGGAGAGATGGACATGAAGAAAATCATTGTAATTCCAGCGTTGGTCGGGGTACTTGGTATCGGCGCGGCAGTCGGTTCAACAACATTACTAGCAGGTAAGGCACAAGAACAAAAAGCGTTAACAGTGCAGGAAATCGAGAAAAAGGCATTAGCTATCGTGAAGGGTACAGTTACTGATATTGAGTTCGACAAGGAAAGCACTGGTGACGTGTACGAAGTGGAAATTACAACTGCAACAGAAGAGTATGATTTAAAGTTGGATGCCTATACAGGTGAGTTGTTGAAGCAAAAGGTAGAAACATTAAACGATGATGATGATAGAGATGACACGGCTAACAAGCAAACAGAAAACAATACAGCTGTAAAAATAACAAAAGAAGAAGCCATTAAAGCAGCAATGTCACAAGCAAATGGAACTGTGACACAAGTGGAGCTAGAAGATGGTGGTGTTTATGAAATTACAATCGAAGACGGCGAACTTGAATATGAAGTTGAGGTCGATGGTTCGACTATTAAAATTATAAGCGTTGAACAAGATGATGAAGATTAATGAGTAGGTAGCTACCCCAAAGCTAAAAACTGAATAAGATATTTAAAAATGTCATTCATTTTATTATGGGTGGCGTTTTTTTTTCATAAGTAGCCGAAACAAATAATTATTACATACATGTAAATTGTTAAGACGAGGGGGTGGCAGTTACTATCGAAAAGCTTGAAGATGCCAATATTAAATACAAAATTGATAGTGAAGGAAATCTAGAAATCAAAGAAACTGATATGAAGAAGACCGTGATGTGTTGTTCATAAAGTGTAATTATTATTTTAGATTCTTTTCGTTAGATAGTAAGCTCCTCTGTAAAATAAATAGGTAATAATATTTAGGGAAAACAAAATAATTAACTGACATGCTGAAGTAATGAAGACGAATAAAAATAAATCAAAATATGCTTCACCAAGAGGGGAATCTTTCCACTCAGATAGATCTATATGAATAGCTTGAATAAAATAGAAAATAATAATAGAACAAAAGAAAACGATGTATGCAATAAGCCAATGCTGATAGAATTCGATTCTAAATTTACTCAACCAAATAATTATATTAATAGATATAATTACTAAGGGGAGAAATATAAGGAGAAGAGTGGTCATTTCCGTTTTATCTATTAACACCAAAGCAAAAAGAACTTGAGCTATACAAATGAAAAAAGCGTTTGTCAAAATTACAAAAATAACTGGTGTACGATTTTTTTTGTTCAAATAGGTAACCCTCCTACTGTAGATTAAATTAATTTTATCACAATATACATAAAATTCCTTGTAACAGTCTGATTTTAAATCCAATAACAAATATATAAGTTGAAGCGAAAAAAGAACATACAATTGAGCTTTTTTTGTTGCAGCAACAATCTTTTATTATAGAAGGTTGAAATAGGAACTTTGAGGCTATCATCTTTCACATTGGAAGTTTTTTTGCTATAATCAGACCATTAGTTGTGAAACACGAACATTCACAACTGAAAAGTGCTAAAATGTCATTGAATTCCGAAAAATTGGAATAATTCTATTATTAGTAATCATCTTGAATTCAAAAAAGTCCATGCTTATAATAAGGATAATCTTATAACTAAATAATATTTCACTCATATAAAAGCGAGAATATGGCTCGCAAGTTTCTACCGATTTACCGTAAATGAATCGACTATGGGCGGCAATGTTTTAGAATACGTTCTCACAGGAGGCGTTTTTCTATTAGCGTCAACTTTTTCGCGCTGAACACTTTGCTCCACTCGTAGATGAATGGAATCAAAGTGCTCAGCGCTTTTTTATTAATTTAAATCGAAAGAAGGATATTAAAAAATGAAATTATTACAAGACAAAATTATACAAGAAGGCCAAGTGCTATCTTCAACAGTATTAAAAGTAGATTCGTTTTTAAATCATCAAATCGATCCGCAGCTAATGAAAGAAATTGGTCATGAATTTGCCAATCGATTCTCAGACCAAGTGATTACAAAAGTGTTAACGATAGAGTCTTCTGGCATCGCACCGTCTGTAATGTTAGGTCTTGAAATTGGCGCACCAGTTGTTTTTGCACGTAAACGTAAATCTCTTACACTATCAGATAACTTATATTCTTCAAAAGTGCATTCTTTCACGAAAAATGAAACAAACGAAATTTCTGTATCACATAGCTTCTTACATGCAGATGACAACGTACTAATTATTGATGACTTCTTAGCAAATGGTGAAGCGGTAAAAGGTTTGCTTGATATTGCTAAGCAAGCGGGAGCAAACGTTGTCGGTGTCGGTATCGTTATTGAAAAAGGTTTCCAAGATGGCGGTAAATTACTTCGTGAACAAGGTGTTCGTATTGAATCATTAGCGATTGTAGATTCACTTGAAGACGGCAAAGTGACATTTGCGACAGGGGAAGAAAAGTAATGAACAAAACGAAATCGACAGCATTGGCTATACAACATCTACTGGCAATGTATGCAGGTGCCATTTTAGTACCAATAATCATTGGTAAAGCTCTTGGCTTTAGTTCTGAACAAATGACTTACCTAGTAGCCATTGACATTATGATGTGTGGTATCGCAACATTACTACAAGTGTATCTAGGGAAATTTATTGGAATTGGTTTACCTGTAGTACTTGGCTGTACATTTACAGCGGTTAGCCCAATTATTGCAATTGGTTTAAACCCAGAACAAGGCATTACGGATATTTACGGTTCAATTATTGCATCAGGTATCATCGTAATGATTATCGCTGGTTTCTTCGGCAAGTTAGTGAAATTTTTCCCACCCGTTGTAACGGGTTCAGTTGTGTCGATTATTGGAATTTCATTACTACCAGTTGCGATGAATAATATGGCTGGTGGACAAGATGCAACGGATTTCGCATCTGGCTCAAACGTCACTTTAGCGTTTATTACATTAATCATTATTTTAGTCATTTACCGCTTTTCAACAGGATTCATCCGCGCGATTTCGATTTTAATCGGTTTAGTGGCAGGTACAATCATCGGAATAATGATGGGCAAAGTGGATTTCACACCGGTTGACGAGGCAGGACTTTTCCATATGGTACAACCATTTTACTTCGGTATGCCAACATTCGATGCAACAGCAATCCTTACAATGACACTTGTTGCAATGGTCTCGCTAGTAGAGTCAACAGGCGTATACTACGCACTTAGTGATATTTGTAATAAAAAGCTAGATTCAAAAGATTTAGCGCGTGGTTATCGTGCAGAAGGTTTAGCTTCTGTCATCGGCGGTATTTTCAACGCATTCCCTTACACAACATTTTCACAGAACGTCGGGCTTACGCGTATGTCGGGTGTCAAAGATCGCAAAATCATCTACATCACAGGTGGATTACTTGTTGCATTAGGTTTCTTACCAAAACTAGCGGCGTTAACGACAATCATTCCAACACCAGTACTTGGTGCGGCGATGCTTGCGATGTTCGGCATGGTCATTACACAAGGTATGGGCATGCTTGTACCAGTGATGAATGAATCAGCTGAAAACGCCATGATTGCAGCGATTGCTGTTGGTCTTGGTGTTGGTGTAGCCGTTGTTCCTGAGGTTTTTGTAAATATTACAAATGGTTTACCAGCATGGTTAGCGGAAATATTAACAGTTATTACTTCAAATGGCATTGTGGCAGGTTCGATTACAGCAATTGTATTAAACATTCTATTTAATATGATTGGTCCAAAACAAAAAAAAGACCCAATGCATGGGTAATATAAAAACGGCATCTCAAAATTCGAGATGCCGTTTCTTTATCTTCATTCACAGGCAATTACGCAAAAAACGCCATTCATTTTTAGGAATAGACTGCTGATGTATCAGCGGCATTGGCAAATGTCTCGTCCACCCACTCTTTAAATAGCTCATAGTCTGAGTAGACAAGTTCTTTATAGTGCATCGCTTGTAAAGTAGTGCTTTCTATAAAAAGATCTTGGTGTTTGCCGATTGCTTTTAAAATTTCTTCTTCGCTATCGTAAGTGAACACATCAGAATAATCGATATCTGCCCGCGCATGAATTTTTGCGGCAATTTGTCCCATTATCGATGTTGTTACAAAATAGTCGTCCAAATCCACATAGTTCTTAGGCTTTACTTTTTTCTTATAAGGAGAACGCTCGCGGATATAATATTCCTGCCCATCCATTGTGACGTAGGCTAAATGTGGATCTTCTAAATGGTGCATCGCCTTTTGCGTTTCGACAACACGTGCACCTTGGTGTTCATAATGGGTCCAAAATGTTTCATTATAAGGTAGGAAATACGCTGGAATTGCTGTGCGCACCTCTTTCATTTCAAGCACTAAATCCTCTACCCCAAGTGCATCTGTCTCGCCATCTACTAAAATATAATAGCGTTTTAAACCAATGGACGCTGTACCAGAGCCGTATTTAATGGCGATGTCTTTAATGGCATAGTTAGGTAGTGCTTTTTTTATGGCTGCAAATTGTTCTGTAGATACAGCTTGCACTTCTTCGTTCCAAAGAAAGACGCGCTTTCCATCCTCATTAATATGGGTAATATCCTGCAAAAAATGTGAACGCTGACGTTTCTCAAGCTTTTTTAGTACCTTTTTAATCGGACCTTTTGTATTGCTCTTCGTAAACGTCAATGTAACCGGATCCTCTTGTTTGCGTTGGAATCGTTTTAGTTGATTGATATAACCACGCAAGAAATGCCCGATAGCCGTTTCTTGTGCGTCTTTCTGTAAACCTTGTTCTTCCATATACAATGCGATACTGACGCTCATGCGTATCACATCATATAAATAAGAGCCTACATAACCTTCGTCAAAATCATTGACATCATAAACAATGTCACCTTTTTCATTTTGAAATGCACCGAAATTATCCATATGCATATCGCCTTGAATCCAAGTAGGCTTTGCATCGGCGGTATGGAAGATAGACGGCGTTTTTGTCATGTCATAGTAAAATAAATACGCGCTGCCACGGAAAAAGCGGAAAGGGCTCTCAAGCATTGTTCTATATTTCTCTAAACGTTGCTCCTCGTTTAAAACCATACATTGTGTATCAAATTCTTCGAAAGTTTTTGCAAGTTGATCTTGTCTTAAAAACATACGCGTGTGTTTGACACGTTCTAACAATATGCGTCCCATTATTTAACTTCCTCTCCAATGAAAAGTATTTTAACTATATTATACGGTAAAAAGTGGATGGAAGTTTAGCTAGTTTTCAGACTATTTTCTAAAAAGTTGAATTAGGGGTGAAAGGAGGGCGTTTTTATTCACGATGATGTTAGAAAATAATAATAAACTCTATTAAATTTGTACCAACCTCAAAATTCAGCAAAAACATGTTTAGCTCGATATTTTCATAACGTACATAAATGTCCAGTTTTTTGAGGGGGAGTCGATGTTTTTTCTGAAGAAAGGCTTAGTTATCGTTGTAGGTAGTATTTTTTTATCTTTAGGGATCAATCTATTCTTAACACCTTATGAAATATTAGATGGTGGTGTTGTAGGGTTAGCGTTAATTTTATATTATCTGTACAAACTAAAAATTGGACTGATGATCATCATTTTGAGTATCCCAATTTTTATAGTCGCTTGGTTTAAATACAGAACCTATTTCTACAATAGTTTACATGGATTAATTATCTCTTCATTTATGATTGATCTATTGAAACCCGTTCGCTCCCTTATTCAAATTGAAGCTATATACAGCTCGATCTTAGGAGGGATTTTTGTAGGTATTGGGATCGGATTGATGCTGCGATTTAAGACGAGTACTGGCGGAACAGATTTAATTGCCCAATTTCTAAGTTATAAAACCGGCATAAATGTTGGTATATTAATCTTCGTTATTGATTCCATGGTGATTTTACTAGGAGGGCTGTTATTGTCTTCGAGTACTCTATTACTTTCTATTATTACAATTTTAGTAGTGGGCATGACGACAAGTGTTATTATGAGTAATGTTTTTAAATAGAACGGGGTCTCGTTTTTACATCCACTTCACAGCACGTTAACAATTAAAGCGTACAATGAAGAATAATAACCAAATCTGAGGTGCTAGAATGGAATCCATCGTGAGACAGAGCGTAAAAACGAATACCCTTTTTTCATATTTGAAACATGTATATGAGCAACACCAGGAAAACACATTATATGTAAAACGCTTAAAAGCATTGGAGCAAATTATACATAACAAAGATTTACATACATATTTTCAGCCAATCTTGAACATCCAAACGATGACAACGTTGGGGTTTGAAGCATTAAATCGCCCAATGCCCACGGAGTTATTTGATAATGTCGATCATTTTTATGAATTTGTTGGGCGCACAGATAAGGTATTTTTATTTGAATGCTTTTGTCGTAATCTATCACTTCAATGTTTCCAGGGGCGCTTGAGTGGGGAGATGCTTCGCGAAGAATTCGTGCTATTTCTTAATATTCACCCTAATGTGTTACTTGATAAAAAGTATCAGAGTGGGGAAACTTTACAGTTGCTAAAGGAACTAAATATTAAGCCACAGCAAGTCGTGTTTGAATTGACGGAAAGAAGTGCGATGACAGATTTTGTAGAGTTCGAGCGTGTGCTCTCGCATTATCGTTCTCAAGGTTTCCGAATTGCGGTGGATGATGTGGGATCGGGTTATAATAGCTTGAAAACGCTCATCTATTTAAAGCCGGAATTTATCAAGCTTGACCGATCATTGATTCAGTTTATAGACAAAAATAGTGAACAACAGCAACTTGTTATGCTACTTATGAAATATGCAGAACAGGTTGAAACGAAAATTATTGCGGAAGGTATCGAACGACTAGAGGAGCTCGAATATTTACAGCAAATAGGTATTCATTACGCACAGGGGTATGCTTTAGGAAAACCTAAAATGGACATACACCTAGGGGGAGTTCAGGTGAGTGGGGATGAAAATAGGGGAAGTCATTGAACAGGTTCCTTGTATTGATGAATTTGTGGGAAATAAAGAGGTAGACCTGCTTTTTAAGCAAACGCCAACACTTCGAGGGATTGTCGTCGTACAAGAAAATAGACCAATTGGACAAATTACACGCACGCATTTTTATCAGAAACTGGGCACTCGCTACGGCTATAATTTGTATATGGGTCGGCAAAATCAGCTAATTGTAAAAAATACTATACTCGTAGTTGAGAGTAATACGCCGCTTACTGAGGTCAGTACAGCTGCCATGCAACGCCGAGAAGAGGATTTGTATGATGATGTCATTGTTACAAAGAATGGATTTTTTCTAGGTGTTGTTAGTATACGTGAGTTGCTGTTAAAGCTTGTGGAAACTCAAGTGGCCATTGCTAGCTTTTTAAATCCATTAAGCAATTTGCCAGGCAATAAATTAATAGATGACAAGCTAGAAGCAGCACTATCACTTCCGAAATATAGCCTGTTGTATTTCGATTTAGACCATTTCAAAGCTTACAATGACACATACGGTTTTAATAGAGGTGATAAAGTTTTGCTCTACTTAACAGATATATTGAAAAGAAATATATCCGGTGCAGAGGAATTTCTCGGTCATATCGGAGGAGATGACTTTGTCGCAATTGTTCCATACTATACTGTCGGGTCAATCTGTCAAAAAATCATCAGCGAATTCGATGCCGAAATTACGGATTTTTATGAGTTAGAGCACTTAGGGCGACTACAAGTTCCAAACCGTTCAGACGAACTAGAGCCATTTACTTGCACAACCATCTCCATTGCTGTCATTACAAATGAATTTCAGCAATATGAAACAGCTGAACAGTTATCGGATGCTGTTGCGCGTTTGAAAAAGGCGTGCAAAAAAGTATCGGGAAGCTGTTACCTAATCAATTACGAACAAACCTGCATCGTGCACTAAACGAGGTGGGTTTGTTTTAATTTTGAAGAAGTGAATAACTACCTACATTTTGTGAATTATATAAATCTTTATAAAACATACTTGATTAATAGGGATTAGGAGTATATAATTCAATTTACATTATTAGAAAACATCTAGGGGGAGTTATTTTGACAACTTTGCAGATTTTACTCAACGTTGCCGCTTTACTTGTGTTCGTTGGGGTATTATATGTTATGAACAAAAAACACGTAAAATTTTCGAATCGTGTTTTTACAGGTTTAGGCTTAGGTATTGCACTTGGCTTAGTATTACACTTAATTTACGGCATGGACTCGGAAGTATTAGCTGAGTCCATGCTTTGGTATAGCATTATCGGTACAGGTTATGTGAAGTTACTGCAAATGATCGCCATGCCGTTAGTATTTATTTCAATTTTAGCCGCATTTACAAAAATGGAAATTGGTAAAAATTTCGGGAAAATGGCTGTGCTTATTTTAGGGATTTTAGTCGGTACAACAGCAATTGCAGCAGCAGTAGGCATTTTCTCGGCGACGATATTTGATTTAGATGCAACGCAAATTATGCAAGGTGAAGCGGAAGCGGCTCGTGGGGAATATATTGAAGAAAAAACAACGGGTTTAACGGCACCAAACTTACCAGCACAACTAATTGAATTATTCCCGGCAAATCCATTTTTAGATTTAACAGGTGCTCGTTCAACATCTACGATTGCAGTCGTAATTTTCGCTGCGTTTTTAGGCTTTGCTTACTTACGAATAGCGCGTAAAGACAAAGGAACTGCAACGACGATTAAAAAGGGAATCGATGCAATTTATGCATTAGTTATGGGTGTCGTAACAATCGTATTACGTTTGACGCCATATGGAATTTTAGCACTTATGGCGCGTACAGTAGCGACTTCTGATTTTGGTGCCATTTATAGTTTGGGTAAATTTGTAATAGCTTCTTATGTAGCTTTACTTATTGTCTTTATAATTCATTTACTAATTATTACTTTAAGTGGCTTAAATCCACTTGTATATTTGAAAAAAACGGCAGAAACATTGTTGTTTGCTTTTACATCTCGTTCAAGCGCAGGGACATTGCCGCTTAATATTCAAACACAAACAAATCGCCTGGGTGTACCAGAAGGAATCGCAAACTTTTCAGGATCGTTTGGTTTATCAATCGGGCAAAATGGCTGTGCCGGTGTTTATCCAGCGATGTTAGCTATTATGATTGCACCAACTGTAGGCATTAATCCTCTAGATCCAGTCTTTATTCTTACAGTAATAGCTGTTGTAGCAATTAGCTCATTTGGTGTAGCAGGTGTCGGTGGTGGTGCAACCTTTGCAGCAATTCTTGTATTATCAGCGTTAGATTTACCAGTAGCACTTGCAGGCATTTTAATTTCAGTCGAACCACTCATTGACATGGGTCGCACAGCAGTGAATGTTAGTGGCTCAATGACAGCTGGTGTAACGACAGCTCGTGTAACAAAAGAACTCGATACAGAAGTGTATAACAAATCAGTTACAGCACAAGTAGCTGAAGTATAAGAAGCCAAAATACCTTTACTCTTCTGAGTGAGGTATTTTTTTGTACAGTAAATTCAAAGTTTGTATTGGTGGCAAAAATAATAGATAATAGGTGTCGAAAGGACAGAGTAGGGAATAATAATCTTACATTCGTCTAATTCATGAACGAATTGTAAAGGTTGTGTAAATAAACGATTACGGTATCGTAAAAGGGTTTACATATCGCGCAAAAATATTAATAATAAAGTCTGACATCATTGAAAGGGTTGAAACTTTTGGATATTAATGTTCAAGAAATGATATTCCAGTTCCTTGGGGGACTTGGATTATTCCTATTCGCAATTAAATATATGGGCGACGGCTTGCAAAAGGCCGCTGGTGATCGCCTAAGAGATATTTTAGATAAATTTACAACGAATCCGCTAATGGGCGTATTAGTCGGTATTGTCGTAACAGTCCTAATTCAGTCCAGTTCAGGGACGACTGTTATTACAGTTGGTTTAGTAAGTGCCGGCTTTATGAAATTACGTCAAGCGATTGGCGTTATTATGGGTGCAAATATCGGGACAACTGTTACAGCCTTCATAATCGGGATAGATGTCGGTGCATATGCGTACCCAATCATGGCTGTCGGTGCAGTTTGTTTATTCTTCTTTAAGAAGAGTAGCATTCAAAATATTGGACAGGTTATATTTGGCTTTGCAGGTTTGTTTATTGGTTTAGAAATGATGAGTGCTGGCATGAAGCCATTACGAGATTGGCAGCCATTCTTAGATTTAACGGTGCAAATGGCAGATATTCCAATATTAGGCGCAGTTGTTGGGACAATCTTTACATTAATTGTACAATCATCTTCAGCGACAGTTGGTATTTTGCAAGGGCTTTATGCTGAAGGGTTAATCCCACTTCAAGGTGCACTCCCTGTCTTGTTTGGGGATAATATTGGTACAACAATTACAGCTATTTTGGCTTCACTTGGAGCTTCTGTAGCAGCACGCCGAGCGGCAGCAACACACGTATTATTCAATGTTGTTGGAACTATAATTTTCATGATCCTTTTAGTGCCTTTCACAAACTATGTTATTTGGATTTCAGGCTTGTTAGGGTTAGAGGCGAAAATGCAAATAGCCTTTGCTCACGGGACATTTAACGTTTTAAATACATTAATCCAACTACCATTTATTGGTGTGTGGGCTTATGTTGTAACGAAATTGATACCGGGTGAAGATTCAGTTATTGAATATAAACCGAAGTATTTAGACCGAAGTTTAATTGCGCAATCACCTTCAGTAGCGTTAGGTCAAGCTAAAATGGAAGTAGTGCGTATGGGTGAATATAGTATTCAAGGTTTAGAAGAAACATTACATTATTTAAAGACAAGTGAGACGAAATCGGTTGGTATCGTAGAACAATTAGAAGAAGCGATTAATAACTTAGACCGCAAATCAACTGAGTATTTAGTAGAGCTTTCAAAGCAATCTTTATCTAGTGCAGATTCGCAAATCCACCATGCATTGTTTGATAACATTCGTGATATCGAGCGTATCGGGGACCATGTAGAAAATATTGTAGAGCTTATTCAATACAAAGAAAGTAATCGTGTATGGCTAAGTGATGAAGCTTTTGATGAACTAAGAGAGATGTTTATCCTAACAATGGATACAGTGAAAATTTCGATCGAAGCATTAGAAAAGCATGATACAGATTTAGCTAAAATTGTACTTGGAAAAGAAAATGAAATTGATGTGATGGAACGTCAATTACGTAAGCGACATATTAAACGTTTGAATGAAGGTACGTGTTCAGGCTCCGCTGGTATTGTCTTTGCGGATATTATTAGTAATCTAGAACGTATTGGCGACCATGCTTCAAATGTTGCAGAAACAATCGTATAAACAAAATAAGGCTGACCTGAGAGGTAACTTTCAGGTCAGCCTTTTCTTATTGATGATGGCTATCGTGAATTAAAGATGCTTCGCAATAGCTTGTGATAATTTAGTGTTTAAATGGGGTAGGTCCTGTGCAGTGATAGTCATTCGGACATAGCTTTCATCCATATCGAGTGCTTCTGCAAAAAGGCTACCTAGACCTCTTACTTTTCTATCAATTTGTATGAGTAATTCAGCTGAATTTTGCGCTTGTGAAAGGAACACAATTTCCAACTCATCTAAATGACTTCTGTATGTGCCGCTAGTTGGTGCAAATTCAAACTCTTGAACAAATGGGAAATGACTACGGATTTTTAAAGAAGCCTTTTCACAGTCCACTTTTCGCAATCTAAAGCCGAGATTCGTCATTTCATTTAAAACACGAGTTGCAATATTTGTTGGCTTTACTTCGATAAAATCCTTATCTGTCGGATCTACAGCGTTTTTAATGTCAACACCAGTTTGAATCCATACTTTTGTTTTACCCATTGTAACAGGTGTATCAAGTGAAAGCTCAAAAGAAAAGGGAATGGACTTTCCTTCGTTAGCTTTAATGGAAAATGGAGAACAAACTTGTACTTTATTAATCGCAGCTGAATCTGTGTATTTTTTGTCATTGGCTTCGCGAATATATGTTGTGTACACCGTTAAATAAATGGTTGCAATATCTTGCTCTACATTACCGCCTTTAATCTCTACGATACCGCGAACTGTTTCACCAGCTACATACGAAGATTTTTCTAATTTTGTATCGACTTTGGCTGCCCCTAAGCCGATGCTTGCAAGTGCTTTGTTGAAAATTGACATTTCTAATTCCTCCTTTGTTTACAAAAAAATAAGTCTGATTACTATACGACATTAAAAGTAAAAAGTTTCATTTAACATTGTAGTGGAATATTAATTTTGTCTAGCGTGCATCTGCTAAATGATTTTTACATAGAAGTCTTTGCCGTTTAAGATATCTGTAATATCAATTTTGTATTTTGTATGGTAGTAATCATAAATGTTACGAGCTAAGCTGGAGTGTCCATTTAAATAGGTACCCTTTTTAATTTCTTTACGTGGATTATGAAAGTCGAAATACATTCTTGAATCGTGGCACATGAAATCTAAAATAGCTACAAAGTCCATTTCTTCGATGTGAATACCTCTTGTATATTGACATTCTCGGCGGTACGTATCATGTGAAATATTGATGGGAGTAGGTTCTACTATAACCTCTATTTTTCTAACCAAATGTCGACAGCTCCTTTCAGATTGTTGCTTTCTTACGATTAGTATAACAAAAAATGGTATTAAAAAGACGCCCAATTATAACGAGAAAGTGACATTTCTTGAAAGAGAAAGTATAAGTTTTTTTACAAGTGACCTTACGGCCCCGGCTCCGATCTCCTCAGGCCAACACGAAGTCACTATAGTAAATAGAAGAGCTAATAAAAATTGAACAATCACTTGCAAAGTGTGTTGTAGTCGTAGGGGAAAAGATTGGCGCACCACTACAAATAGATCAAATGCTTAAGTAATGGATTGATTAAATAATGCTGATTGATTGGAGTGGAGGCTGTGCGACTCCTGGGGGATTAGCGTCCCAGATGAGACCCTGGAGCGAGCATAGCGAGTGAAGCGGCTCATCGGACGCCCCCCGGAAAGCGCGCAGCCGGAACGGAAATCAATCTCAGGTGATGCTTATGAACCGAAATATCCGGTTTATCACAAAATGAAATAGCAAATAATCCTAAAAGAAGCGGCGTGTTTTTGTCGGGTTTTTCTTAGAGAAATTGGATGAAGCAGTGATGATAAATATCAGTAATCTTCTCGGTGCATTTCCTCAGCAATAATTTGTAAGTCATAAGCATTGATGATGAGCATGTTGTATTCATGTGTCTCCATATACTTCTCTACTAGACGTTTCATGTATTTAGGTGAACCGTCGTTATCTTCATCGTAAACAAATAATATGCCATCTGTATTTTGGATGATAAACTTATCCTTTTCGATAAATTGCCAAGGTGCTTCGTATGGCTTTTTTGTCACACTCGTTACAAAATCTGCTGCCGCAATAATTGTCTGATACTTTTCCTTTTTTAAATCATTCCAGTTTTTCTCTTGCTCTAAAAAAGGAGTGATAACAGCTAACTGTAACTGAGGGAACTCCGCTTTTAAAATAACTGTCACCTCAGCTGCCCATGTTTCTATACCTTGCTGACCGCTAATGATTACCCATTCCAGTCCTTCATCGATAAGTATGCGTAACTGATCTTCTAAAGCTTTTTTGATAATTGGAATACCAGGATGCTTATCGTTGAAAATGCCAAGTTCATGGGGTTTATAGCCTGTAATAATAATTCGCTGTAACAATGTAAATTCCTCCTAAGCACCATTAAATAATAATTATCACTACCGTCGCATGAACATTAATGGAATTTTCAGATTTGACTTTTTTGCGTTTAAAAGAAAAAACGATTACAC
>JAVWKG010000033.1:0-20481 GCA_036638655.1 Lysinibacillus sp.
AGTTTGTTTATCGTAATAAACTCTTCTACCAATTTTCATATTATCCTCCTCATTCCCATGCGTACCAATAAACATTTGTACTAGTAGTATTCAAGTAAGCAGCAAAGCCATCATCATAGAAAATAGAGGTTAAATGATCGCTTCTTTCAATAATTTCGCCGTATCCATTTATAGAGCCATTTGACGTAATGCCCATATGGACACCTATAACAGTTCCTTTAGTCGTGGTGGCTCTAGTAATGTTATCCATATAATGATAGGTTGTTACGCTTGCGCTAGGGTTGTAATAGTTAATATGCACAATCCTAGGTTTGAAATCTAATCCATGTACTGTAACAACATTGTTTATATCTGTATTTGCTTTGCCAGATGCAAATTTCTTCCCTGGTTCCACATTTGCAATCTTACGCATTAAAGAATCCAATGAATCTGTGCCATTAGCTGATTGTCCTTTTACTGTTAAATTAACAGCACCTGTATTTTTAGCATTTTGGATATGTGTAACAAGTTGCGCCAAGGTATTGCTCGGTAATGCTGGTGAGCCGACAACATTCGCAATACCTTTTTGAGCGTTATCGGCATTTGTAAAAAGTTCTTTTAATGCACCTTCAACATCCGTTGAAGTAAATAGGTTATTTACATCTACGACTTCAATATTTTTCGCCTTATGTGCTCCCGTTGTAGTTTCATCCAAGTGTTCAGTAACTACCTGTTTACTTGCTGCATTGTCATCTATCTTATTTATCAAATCTATATAAGATGCTCTGTTATGATTCTCGTTACCCAAAGGTACAGGTAACTTTAAATTCGGTGTTTGTGTTGGCATTATTCAACCTCCTAAGGTGTCCATGTTTCAAATTCATCCCAAGTCATACTTAGTGCATCGATTTCACCCCAAGTCTTATTAGCAGCATCAATCATATTCCAAACTAAGAAAGTAAATAAATACTCTATAACGAGGTGCGCTGGCATGATTTCGCGTAATGCTTTTTCTAAGTCCTTTAAATTAGGAGGCACACCCAAACGGGATTTGAACTTAATTCCGATTATGCCTAACCCCTCTATTACATCAATTTCACCGTTATACCAGGATTCAGCTACCTCTTTGACTAACTGAGTAGTTGTAACGCCAGCGCCGCGTATTTTCGATTTCACCAAAGATCTACGTTGCTCAAGTGGCTTACTTTCATCTGGTGTAATACCAAATATCTTTTCCCAACGTGCTAGACCCCATGTTGCCGTTTCTAGAAATAGTTGATCTAGCACAGCATCCATGTTGTTATCGATAGCTGTAAGGTTGTTTGCATTTGCATTAAGTATTTCCCTGAAATCTCTTATCCCATCGTAAAACTGAGGCAACTCTCTTTTAAGTTCAAATTTCATTTCTTCAATGGATTTCACGTGAACACCACATTCCCCATAACACATACTTGCTCTGCTGTTGGTTGAATATTACTTGTTCCACCATTTACTTTTAAATCAGCAAAATCAAGTATTTGTGGTAAATCCAATAGAATGCTAGCTATGCGATTGTAACGAATTAATTCTGGTTCGTTCGTTAACTCATTCGTCACAAAAGCAACAGACTTCAAATATGTTTCAAGCCCTTCTTTAAATTGAAATTTAACCGTTTCAATGGTTGCGCCAGTAGCCAAAGCTAAGGTTGCTGATACATTGACTACAAGTTTTGCGGCCGTTGTAACGGTCACAATTGCTCCAATCGGTCTTTCATTTTCAATATAATTGTAGGCTGTATCTAAAATCCCTTGCGTTACTGGCTCCTTATCCTCGCCTAAAATAATAACTTCCACAGTATTTGGTCCGTTCCAAACCGGAATAATTTTAGCTGCACCTACTCCTGCTACTGAAAGCGCCCACTCTTCATAATGCGCTGCATTCCCACTCGTTGCTTGTCTCCTTGTTCTTATCTGATAGCGAGCGTATAAATTTTCATCAAGTTCATCGTCAGTCCCTGGCATTAGTACATCAGTAATTGTCGCTGTTCCTAAACTAATGATAGGGTCTGTAGGTAATATTGCGCCTACACCTTTATTTCCCACTGTGCCTGCCGTTAGTGCCTTCAATTTGTATTCACCTGTATTAATTTCCTCGACAACCTCAAATGTAATTGAATCGAGTGTGAAATGAGCACCTGAAAAAATACTCATAGGATTTCCACTTGTGTCCACAAAGGTTCCTTTACGAATTGCTGCTGTAGCCATTTTTTTATATACACCTAATTCAGCGGTTCTCCTAGCCAAGTGCTCATCTGTCGCTGTATCTGCAAAGACTAAATCTAAAAACACGTCTAAATCACTATACATTTCCGCCAATTTGAATGCCGTTGGAGCTAATGCATCGTATATTATTGAACCTTTACGTTTATCAATATCATTTGGAATATCCGATAACATGTCGTTTAATATGTTTTCAGCTGTACGATCTTCAAACACCACTTATCCCCTCCCTCAAGAGATGAACGTCTCCGTAAATCGTGATGGCCGTGAAACTCGCTAACGCTTCATCACTTGAGAATTCTATTAACATATCCTCGATAGACTTAATGCGCTCGTCTTGTAACAAAGCTTCCGTAATACGCCTTGGCAATTCCCCTCTAACGTATAATCTTTCGTATCCAACCATATCCTCAAACCCATAATCATCCGAATAAATCAGGTGTTTAAATCGAATAGTATTTAGCACTTTAAATATCGCTTGTTCCATCGCTTCTTTACCTTCAATAAATCCACGGCAAGTGCCTTTATCAAAGTCCAATTTATATGTTTTTGTGGGCAGTTGTTCAGCGGCATCAATCACTTCAATTTCATTCGAAATTAATATTCCACCAGTCGGTAATACCATTAGGACACCACCTTATCTAAAGCAACAAATTGTTGACCACCCTGCACACGTAATAAAACCACCTTATCACCTGTAACAAGGGATTCAGTGGCTTTAGTTAGTATGATAAATTCTTTTGTTAATGTGAGTTTTTGGTGAACCTCAATCGCAATCGGGTTCGTGCTTTTCACAGTTCCAAACAAAACATTCACCGGGTTAGATGCTTCAAACGCTTTGAGTGCGGTCGTTTTTATTAATTCAACTATACTTGCCATTAAATCACCTTCAATTCAAGTGACATTGTATGCACATCGGATTTCCAATCGTGCGAACAACTTTCCACTAAAAATAATTGTTTGATTCCTATTTTTTTAATGTATACATATACCATCACACCTGCACGAACTAACCAATTTCCTAAACACTTTAATGATAGTTTTTTCTTCACCGTATTATGAACTTCTAATAAAGCGTCTAGTAATTTTTTGATTTGAGCATCTGTCATGTTCTCATTCACTTTTTCAAAGTACTGCAGCCTTCCCCATTTTGCGATATTGCCACTATCTTGAGCTATATACACTTGCCGTTTGGATGTTTCTTTATTGTCTCGCACCAATTTTATGCGATTATATGAATCTTCGATGGATCGTTCATAATCAAAGTCGTATAGAAGGCTCTCCTCGCCTATATAAAACTTTTCAGGACTAATAATAAGACTACCGATATTTTTTAAATCGACTTTCCCAAAGTTGTCGTATAGCACATAATTTCTATTTGTAGCTATCAAGGTAGAATCAAGATACTTTGAAGTTACATCGAATGCCTTTTTACCATCCTCAACCATAGCAGGCACAGTATGACTTGTTTTTTCAAACGTCCCAACAGCAATACCAGCTTGTTTACAAATTTGTGCTATTGCTTGATCAGCCGTCATTGCTGGCATAACAAAAGTGTCATCATACATTAGGTATTTCAATTGATCATAGGCCGTAACGCTGAAACTGCTATTTATGCTAAAGGAATCTTTAAATGTATAACCGTAAAATATTTTTTGATTTCCATCCGTTGCTCTGATAATTGAGCCTTCGACAACTTTATTTTCCAAGGGGTTGTCGTTTATTAACTTCAAGTCCAAAGAACCAGCTTTACCAATCTTATCTGTTTTCCAATTTAAACTTTCGACAGGAACTTGCCAAACGTTGCCGTCTCGATTATCTACCAAAACTTCCATCTAGCTTCCCCTCACTTCTTCACGGTCCAAGATGTCGGCAGTTTAACTTTTAAACCGATTGGTAGTTTACGTAGCTGACTATCTTTAATGCCATTTAGTGACTGCAACTCTTTGTAATTCGTACCTTTTCCGGTGTACTTTTGAGCGATTTTCCACAGACAATCACCTTTTACAAGTGTATAAGTTTGAGGCACTGGCTTTGACGTTTCGCGTTTAGGTGTTTCTTGAGCTACCACTTTTTTGTCCTTGTCACTAGATGGCGTTACAATTTTCATTTTTTTGAATCCAAATGGAACATGCTTTTTAAACGATATTGAATAACTGATGTCATCCGTACCGTATTGCACGAGAGGTTCAAACGATTCCACTTTCACTTGCTCATTAATAGAAAAAGAGCCATCTACGTAAATAAACCGTAAAATAGCTCTTTCTTTCATCCATTTATTTATTTTCGCAACATAGAAGTTAGGGGCGATGAAATCTGTTTCTGAATAATGGGTTGGCATAGCTGGGAAATACGATTCGAACGAAAAAACTTCTAACTTCATCGGTTTAGGAACACTTATTACACCGGTACCTGCAATTGTATATTCTTCACTATCAGCTTCTTTCGGGAACGGTAATTCAGGTGGATTAATCGGGAATCGAAACCCGTCTTTTCCGTTATCAGCACTTATATAAATACCTGTACTCAAGAATATACCCCCTCCGCGGATCTAGCGATTTCTTCAACCATTGCTTTTTCCACTTCCTTCACGACATCATTAACATCGACATTGTTGTTAATGTCGCCCGTTTGCATTTGAACTGTCGGTGTAAGCGTAACGAAGTTTTGAATTGATTTTTTTGTAGCAATATCTTTGAAGATTTCCATTTGTTCATCTGCAATATTGATTTCATCATCAATCTTACCGACCTTATCCAAATTACCGCCCTTTAGTTTGTTATTTTTATCAGCTGCGGCTGGTAGACCACCTGCGCTAGGTGGGGTATTGGCTACTTGGTCCATTAAACCGGATGGGTTTGTAAATGGGTTTTCCTTGTTGTTACCATTACCTGCGCCCATAAAACCTTTAGCTTTATCGACTAAACCATTTAACTTTTCGCTACCTGCCAGTGACGCACTCGATCCAAGTTCTTTACCTGCGTTAAACATTCCTGGAATATTAGCCAGATCCATACGCTTAATACTTACCGTGTTTTTATCAGAAGTAGGCGCTTCAAGATTAGCAGCGAAGTTTTTTATACCGCTAGAGACTTTACTGCCCGAACTTACTGCTAATTTACCTATTTTTCCAATATCCACACCTGGAATTGATTTTAACGCCTCAATAATCCAATTGACTGCTGTAATTGCCATGTTTGCACCAGTAACGAAAGCTTGACCAAGTGCGTTGGCTACCGCATCAAATGAACCACCCATTGCAACCATATTGTTGATCACCATCATTGCGAGATCATAAAATAACTTTTTCACAGCATAAACCGGATCAATGAATAGATTGATTAAAAATTCAGCGAACATCGCGTACAAATTCCATAAGTTTGCAATCTGATTATAGAGGTAAGCTCCCAGTGCGGCGAATAAGCCTACTATAAAGCCAATTACGACAGCTGTTTGTTCCGCCCACATGATCATTGCCATTACTACTAAGGCAATAATTGCGATAATTGCTATTAGGACCCATGTAATAGGACTAGCTAAAAATGCAGCATCTACAACCCATAGCGCTGCAGCCCATGCAAGCGTAGCTAATCGAATTAAACCTAGCACTGCATATTTCGTTATAAGAATCGCTATGATAGAACCTAAAACAACACCCATCACTACAAGTATAGGAACAATCCAAGCTGCATTATCATACATAAACTGCCCTACAGCTCCAATTATGTTGTACATCGTTTCTAACGCACTGAATACCAGTGATAAGCCTGATACAAAGAGATTTACGAATACCATTGCATGACCGGCTAATACACCGAAAGCATCAGAGTTAACAAATTGCCTAAATCGAATAAACAGTGGTTCAAATGCTTTTTGTGCCCAGTTATTAAATACAGTCATCGCATCTGCGAATGTTAATGGCATATTATTGAATTTTTCTTCAATATCTTTAGCAGCATCGAATAAAGATGACTTGATAACGTCTGCAGTAATAGTCCCTTCAGAACTCATCTTTTTTAAACCTTCCATGCCAACCCCTGTCGCATCAGCAATTGCTTGGGCTAGTAATGGCGCATTTTCCATAATCGATCGGAATTCATCACCCTGTAATCGTCCTGCTCCCATCGCTTGAGTTAATTGATACATCCCTGCTTGCTTTTCTTGCGTAGAAGCACCTGAAACAGAGAACGATTTATTCATTAGTTCTGTAAAACGAATTGCTTCGTCATTACTTGCAAAGGAATCTTTAGCTAATAGATTTAATTTCGCTACACTAGCAGCTGTATCGTTATAGGAACTCAAACTGCGCTGTGAAGCTTTATATATTTTATCTTGTAATTGTGCCTGTGTTTGTAGTCCATCATTAATGTTATTCAAACGAGCATTTGAACTCGAATAATTATCTGCCGCTTGAGTAAATTTACTAAAACCATTCGCAATCCCTTGAATCGATAAGTACGCACCCGCGAATCCTAGAAGACTACCCAGCAAAGTGCGTACGCCACCGGTGGCTATATTAGCTCCATTTCTAATACCATTTAAACCGTTGCTTAATCTATTTCCAGCATTTTGTCCTTCGCTTCCAGCTAACCTTGCACTCGCTCTTAGACGTTCAAAAGACGCGCCTGCGCTGTCAATGTCACGTCTTGCACGTTGTAGGCTACGCATATCACCTGCTCTGTTGGAGGTGGTATGCATCTGTTCCATAGCGCGGATTGTACTATTCATTGCTGTCATCATCTTTTGTAAAGTACCGGTCATCCTGTCTGTTAAGGTCATGGTT
The DNA here is from genome assembly GCA_036638655.1 of Lysinibacillus sp. GTDB lineage: Bacteria > Bacillota > Bacilli > Bacillales_A > Planococcaceae > Lysinibacillus. Next base: position 7,021 of record JAVWKG010000033.1, read on the forward strand.
GTGCGAACTGACATATCTCTCACCTTCTTTCTAGGTAACAAAAAAGGCATACCGTTTAGGGCATGCCTTTCCATAAATAATAATTATCGTATGATCTGTTCGTATGTTTCACCATTAACTGTAATAATAGCTTTTAATGGTTTTCCATCATTCTCTACACTAGATGGAACAGACGCTAAGAAGTGTAATACTCCTGTTTGCAAAGGTTCAATATTTGTAATATTGGTATACGTGAAATCTGAACCACCATTTTCTTCAATTGTTGAAAATGTTGTATATTCATATTTATCATCATAGATGATTTTCACACTTGCAAAATCACCTGCTGATTTACCTGAGGTCAATAAACTTTTCACAGAAATTATAGTATCTAAGAAAATCTGGTCTGCTTCTTCATTTTCGTAATGTGTATAGAAGTCTCCTGGATTCGGTGGGTCAATTACCTTTCCAAAAACATTACCTTTCAAAGTGATTTCCGAAAAATCATTAATTACAATCATTTCATCTAATTTAATTGTCTTAATTAGAGGTTTCTCATCCATCTTTTTGCCCTCATTGTTTTTGTTTCCTTGCCCTGAATCTTCTTGTTGATTATCTTTTTTCGGCGAATCGGAATCATCATTTGCTCCAGATGTACCACAACCTGCTAAAAAGACGACCATACATGATAAAAATATTATTTTCTTCATAAATATCCCTCCTCATACACCAATATACATAATTTGGAGAGATTCGACTAGACTTTTTTACATAACCTAATTTTTAGTAGCTTCCGCTTCTTTTTTAAGTTCGATCTCTAAACTAGCGATAATAAAAGCTTTTTCTTTACGTGTCATTTCCAAAAACTGATTCGGCAGTAAATTAAATCGATGAAGCGCAACATGTGCATAAAATGCTAGTCCGTCACGCTCATCTTCACTGCCTTCTATTAGTTTTTTACTTCTTCTACCTGATCCTCAAGTGTCTCATCATGCCCGCTAATTTCTTGTACTTTTTCCGAAATTAACGCTGTTTCTCCAACGAGGAACATTTTACCGTATAAAGCTTCTGCCCCAATTACGCCATAGGATGCCTGCAATTCGGTATTGTTTAAATCCGGATAAGCAATGGCTGCAATATTAAGCCCTCTGTTATACGCTACAGGGTCAAAGACGCGCTCTTGACGTCCTTTTTTACCTGATACATTTTTAAAACATCTACTGTTAATTGCATCAGATTCTTCCGTAGGCACAGGACGCAATTTAAGTGCCTCAGCAAATCGTGTTAGTGGAAGCTCTGTTAGTTCGTTTTGTTGCACATTATCTTTCATAAAAGCTTTAAAGTTACTCATTTATGTTTTCCTCCAATATTTTAAATTATAGAATTGCGATGAATTCGCTTAGTAAATCAGCGTCATCAAATGTGAATGCGAAGCTATCTTTCAATGTGTCAGCACTATCAGCATCTAACACAGCTAATAACATTTCATCTGGTACGATGTTTTTAACATTTGTCGTTTGTTTGCCAGCTGATGATGTAGCATCTTCATTAACGACCATCGCGTCAAAAATAGGCGCTTTACCCGTTCGTAAGTATTCATAGGCCATGCGGCGAATCTCTGGACGGTGGTAATAGATAGACATTTCTCCGGTGCCTTTTGCTCCAACAATTTTCGAACCTTCCATTCGAGCATTCAGACGTTTTACTTCAACCTTATTAAACTCAACTTTTGCGGTGAACTTTAGTATTTCAGCCATTTCAAAACTTTGACCATTGATCGTGATATACAACATGCCTTCACGACTTGAAAGTGCATCTTTGGTTTGCATAACATTTGGCATTTAGTACCCCTCCTTATTTACAATTTACTCGAGCGTACGTTTTTTCCATAGCATCCACGAACATAATGCCTATGTCCACCACGTTTGAATCCTTTTCCGTTCCAGCGGAAATGACAATGTCTGAAGCATCGAAAGGTTCAATAGCTTCGAGGTTCAGCAATGGATCCAAGACTTGTTTAATAATTTCTTTTTTGAACAAATCGAATCCATTTGAATTATTGTTGATTTTACCGATGAAATATTTCGAATGAATATATTGCGTTTCGTTATGCACAATATCCATTTCACGAACAATTTTGTTTTTCCGAAAATCTTGATTCTTTTCATCTGTAAAGGAGCGGAATGTATTAATGTCCTGCTCGATAACAATTTCATCATTATTTTCTGTAAATACAATGTGCCCATCCCTTAAGGCTTGGATGATTTCATCATGGTTTAGTCGCTCACAATCAACTGCGCCTGGATATGCAGAATACGTTAATGAATTTACGGTAGATGCAGCATAAGCAGCGGCATAATAAAATAACGCCTCTTCTGCCTCTAAAAATTCATTACCTTCTAGGTAAATACCGTTTTTAACAGAAACTACTCCTTCATAATCCGCTTCATTGTAATCATTTGTGACTAACGTAACTTTCTTTCCGATTTCATCACGCCACTCTTTAACTTTTAATGTCATTAGGGCTTTTATAGTTTTGTCTTTAGACGGAACTGCTAGCACTTTAATTTTTTGAGTGTCAAGAACAGATGCAAATTCAGAATAAGATTCATTCGTTGGTGCAACCGTTGTTCCACCTGAGAGAGTAAGAATAGCATCTGCTGACGGAAGAGTACCTTCGAAGCTAACATATTTATTAGCTTTTAAATCAATAAACGACGATACTTCTTGGCTATCTACCTGAACATTATCAAAAAACGTTTTTACAGTTACCTTGTCATCAAGGCCAACTACAATCGTAACTCGAATTTTATTCCCGGTAGCACCACCGTAAAGAGCCTTTGCTGTTACCCCTCCACTTGTCGCCTGCGCTTTAACACCTTCACCATTCAATATATAAACAATGATATTAGTAGTAGCTTTAAACGCCTCTCGAATGGGTATTAGTTCAGTTAATGACTTTCCGAAAACTTCTTTAAAATCAGTTTTAGGCGACACTTTAATGAGCTCATTAACAGGCCCCCAGTCTGTAATGATTGGGATAGCTAAAGTGCCAGCACTATTTAAAGCTTGGCGCTCCATTCCATTTGTTTTGAAATTTGCATAAAATCCAGGACGCACCTTATTTTGTTTTTCCCATGTACCACCGGCCATTATTTAACCTCCTTATTGTTCCAATCTTCCGCTAACTTTGCCACTTGATCTTTTGTATATTTTTTATTTTCTTCAAGTAGCACTTCTAACAGCAGGCGTTCTTTTGTTGTTTTCGTAGCATTCAAAAATGCTTCTTTGGAAAACTTTTTGCTAGGAACTTCTGTTTTATTTTCTTGAGTCAACTTGCACACCCTCCAATGTTCTCATTTTCACTTCTTCTAGAATGTCGTATAGTCTAGCTTTCACTTGGAATGTAATAACGAGTGTTTCGTCTACTACTTCGCCTTCAAGCTCATGTACATGAAATCTATCAGCGAGATACGCAAAGTTATTTTGCACAACTTCTAATACAGCAAGGCATTCCTCATCCACATCATCTGTAGATGGGAAATAAACCACATTAAACGAATACATCCGATTTACCTGGTACTTCATGCCGCGCTCTTGATGCACTTTAAAAATACGTACTAAAAAAGCAGGAACTTTTAAGCCCTGCTTAATCGGTTTATCGTAGATTCGTATCGGTAGTGGATACAGAGTACGTATTTGCATGATCGCAAGTGTTTTAATACCATCTGTTACACTAACCACCCAATATACGCCTCCATTCCTTCTCAATTTCTCGTTCCCACATCCGAGGCGCTAACCGCTCCATTTCTTGCTCTGCGAGTTCTAACATGAATTGCCCATCGACGAATCCAACCGTTTGTCCAGCTACCACGATTCGATGTCCTTTCTCAACGAAAAGAGCATACTCTACTTGGTTGTAAATAATGATTTTGTAAGTATCGCCTTCCTTAAGCACATGATACTTCCAGTTATTACGAAGGTCTCCCGTATCCACCGGTGTGAGCATCTTCGCTTTACGTATAGCTAGTTGAGCTACTCGTTCAGCTACTTTTTTGTGTATCTTACCAGATGCAATTGTGAGCTCTTTTAAGTTTTCTGCCAGCTGTTTTACTTCTTCAAATTCAAAGGCCATTAAGCATACACCTTCTTCTCCATTAGCACTTCTTGGTGTGTTACATAAAGGAATGATTCTTTAGCGGATGTAAATAGATCCGTCATTATCAATTCATCATCTTCAAATAGTTGGACCGTTATTTCATCACCCGCTAGAATATCAAATGTTGAAGAAAGGATTAGCTTAGCATCATAAAGAATCTGATGAGCATCGCCTTGCACCGTATTGTTAAGTGTCTGTGTTCCTACTGTAGACAAACGACAAGGCACGTTCACATGCTTTGTAATCCACTTATGGCCCGTTGAACTATTAGGCTTTTCAACTTCTTCATACCGCTTCACTATTGCTACACGGTCGTACAATAGCTCAACTGACTTCGTTGCTGTTGCCATTAACTTTCGAATGTTCAAGCTACCACCTCAATTTTCGGAAGCGGTTCAATTGCAATGTGTAATTAGTAAGTACTCGTAACGTCGCTTGCTCACTAGTAGTTGTATTAGAGCCAAATTCTACAGTCACATCACCCTCTTTAACTGACTTTGCAACGGCTGATTCAGCGGGGTTCATAGACTTAATTTCAGCACCAATTAAATCAAGCGTCATGTTTGCATGCACAAACTTTAATTCACTAGGAATATCAATACGGTTGCAATACGTTTGAATCGTTTGAGCTACTTCTTCAATTTTCAGTAGCAGCTCATCGTCCGTAAATGTATCTGTTGGTACCTTAGCTTTTACGATATCGAATACGTTCAAGTTAAAACCTCCTATTCAGCAGGCTTTTCATTTTCTAGTAGTTCTAGTAAATCCTCACGGCTCGCATTACCTTTATAATCAATTCCTAATTCATCCAGTTGGGCTTTAATTTCAGTAGCTGTCAGCGGCTTTTCAGAAGCGGCAACCTCACCTAATATTTCAAAGCTAGGATGCTCAGCATGTTCACTAAGCACCTCTAATTCATCATCTATGTTGTATACTTCACCATCGTAACGAACTGGAAAGCTACCCTCTTTTACTCTCACTAAAGTTTTCATCTTGTAGCCTCCTTAAATAGTTTGTGCTTGGAATACATTATCTGCAGCATGGAATGATGGAATAGCTGTAGCAGCTGCTTTCGTCCAAGTTGAAATAGGATCTTGACCTTCTTCAAATACCATAGTAATGATTTTTCCAACGCTAGATACATCTGCACCATCACGAACCATTCGGCTTTCTTCAGGTGTTGGACCATATAATGTTTCACCTAACGTTCCATCACCAAACATAACGAATTTATTTTCATCCAGGTATCGATGTGAAGTATATGAACCTTGCGCTCCTTGTTTACGGTACTTAGAGTCATATACACCGATTACAGGGAGGTCGTGCTGTTGTAAAAATGCGTTTAGATCTTGTCGTGTTGGAATACGACCTGAATCCTTACCGAATAAAGCACCAATAATTTTGCTATTACGTAAAATAGCGCGCAATATCTTAGTAGATGTTAAGGCACGCGTAGGTTTATCTGTTAAAAGATCAGCCCAACGTTCCATATCACCAATAACGTCAGCTGTTTCAGATGTCCATAACCCAGCACCACTTAGAACCTCTTGGTGATCAGCGGGCACGTGGTAGTTAACTGACATATCTAGTCCGTTTTCATTTAATGTCACTTTACCTTTTGACAATGCCTCGATACGCATTAATTCAACACGGGCGCGTACACCGTTCACGAGCGAATCAACATCATTAAATACATTTTGCATTAAGTAATTCTTCTCCGCTTCGTTACGAGGCTGCGCTAATGCAATTAAATCCTTTTCAGTAATTTGCATTTTACGTTTAATATAAGCTGCCTCTAATGCTTGTTTGGAAGCTTCACGACTACCAATTTCAGCTTCTGTATCAAAAGCATGTACAGATGCAATTGTCGGTAACGAACTACCGCCTTTGATCATGTCAAACTCAAGCGTAGAGTGCTTGGCCTCAGGGAAAAGCGTTTCACCTAGTAATGGTTTGTACTCGCGTGTTTTCGAGTAATCTAGCATTGTTGTTTGTTTAAATAAATCTAATACGTCTGGCATATGTGTATGCTCCTTTCAAATGGCCGCTATTAGCGGAATGTGATATTTTTTAATGCAGTTTTCGCTTCAGTTGTAGGGGCTGTATGCAAACGAGCTTCTATAATGTAAGCTTGGTCAATTAATGAACCTGGTTGTGGTCCGTTCGTTACATCAACATCGGTATACAAAATACCTTTTGCAGTTGCATCATTCGCTGGTAACACTGTACCTGCTTTAACAATCTTTTTGCCGTTTGAATCAGCAGCCACGCCTACGTCACTTACTTGATACGTGAATGATTGAACTTTTGCTGATGCTAAAAAGTTAATGCGTTCTGATTTTTGCACACCTTGTACATATGGCATATTATTTTCCTCCTAATCCCAAATAGTTTTTGTTTCACTTGATTGACTACGAGCGTTTGCTTGCTGGGCGAATTGAGTACTTATTGAAGCGGGCGGCTCATCACCTGGCTTACCTTCACCTGGCTTCGTACCTTTCGGCAACGGCTTTCCCTCAGTTTCAGGCGTAAATAAAAAGGCTTTAGATTCACGCAGTGTTTTAATCTGCTCATCTAAACCCTTTGTTACGTTACCATCTTCATCTAATTCAACCGTTGCTTTATCAACAAGACCCGCTACAAGTTCAGCATCGTGTACCTTGCCTGCAAGCGCTAATTTTAAAGCACTCTTTAGCTTTGTATCTTTGATTTTAGCTTCGTATTCAACTTTGTCAGTTTCATTTTGTTGCTGAAGCTCCGTGATCTTTGTTTGTAAACCTGCAGCATCGACCTTCTTCAACTCCGTTAGTTGCGTGTCTCGGTCTGCTAATTGCGTTGTAAGGTCCTTATTTTCTTGGATCTTATCATCAAGCCGACTTTTAGGAACCATTGTGCCGAATCCTGCAATGATTTTGTCTGCTTGCTCCTCTGATAAACCTAGAGCAATTAAATCTTCTTTTTTCATTTAATAATCCTCCCAATTCGTTTTTTTCGTGTAACGACACGTTGAGTTATTCATTTCGTGCGATAGAAGCATTTGCCCACATTACACCCTGTTCAAGGTTCGTCATCGCAAGTGATTTCTCGCGACTGTTCGGACAAGCTTTATCCATTAAATAAGCCAGTTCTTTCGCTTTTTCACGGATAGCTTCATACTTTTCTAACTGTCCATCTTTTGGTGCATGGTACTTGAAGTTGTTTTCAATTGGATTATGCATTGCATTCACCACCCTTCAATCTTAACTTTCTAGGCATAATAAAAGCACCCAACCATTCATCTGGTTAAGTGCTTATTTGAAAAACTGTTTTAATTCAATTTCGGATTTTATATAAACAGCATTTATATAACAATCGTTACTAATCTCGATTTTTGAACCCTGAACCAAATATGTTCGTTTCTCACTGCCGTCAACGTCCATGGAACTATCACTTTTCTTGATGCCAGGAACACGCTTTTCTAATGCAGCACATTGCTTTTCAAAGATTTCTTCATCAGCTTGATTACAAATTGTATATTCAAACATTACGCATCCCCCAGTCCTAGTGATGTATCCACTTTCTTGTTTGTCGTTTGAGAACTTCTAACGATGTCTTTATAAGCCGCTTCTCCCTCGAGTTGGTACTTATCCTTTTTATGCTTTAGTAGTTCTTCAAAAGTAAGATTGACCCTAGTGTTATTCAAGCGTTCAGCTGCGCTCCTATCACTCATCATCAATCTAGCCTCAGTTCTATATTGATTTCGTAAAGAATGCGCTTTTTTCGCTTGGGATTCAAGACTATCTTTCGGATTTAACTTTTCAGGAATGGCTTTGTCATGCCATTTGTACCATGAGCGTACTTCCTTATCACCAAATTTACCGAAGAACGATTCTCGATAATTCAAGGTATTAAGAACTGATTGTTTGCGTTGCTTTATATCCATCCATTTATTACTATCATTATACTTCAAATTTTGGAAACTGTTAAAGGAATTAGCACCTAAATCTTTACCGAAGATTAATTTATATTTCTCGAACTGTTCTTTATCAGATGCTTCATTCTTTATTTGTTTCTTAAGTATGCTCACTTTATCCTCACCGTGTTTATCGACTACATACTCTTTGTACCATTCCTTATACGTTAAATTACCATCCACTTTATATTTCTCACCTGTGACAGGGTCTCGTGCAATACGTTGTTCACCTTCCATATACTCTGATTCATCAAAGTCTGGCACCGTTGTCGTACGGCAACGAGCATGAAAAGGATTTGCATTTACACCAGGCTTATAATCTTTTGTGAAATAAATCTTTTTATCCTGCACTTGGCAAATGTCTGATGTTTTAAAATCTAGAGTGGCTAAAATCTGATACCGATCTAAATCTGCTGTAATATAGCTATTGTTATTAGCCAGACCATGAAAGAAATTCGCCTCGGTGCGTACAAGCGTTTCTGCTCTACTTAATGCAACATCTGTAGCATCGCTAATCGCCTTCGATGTTTTATGCAAGGAGCGGCCACGTATAAACGAATGTTCCAGTTCTCGCTTAATTGCATCCATCGTCTTAGCTTCATGACCCCAAATCCGCTTCGAGAACTCTTTACCTGACCAGTTATAAGACATTACCTCTTTCATAACACCATCAGTCAACTTGGTAACTGGTTGATATGCAGCTATAAAAGTGGCGATGTCGTAAAGTGATTTGTAATATGAATTTTCGTATACCTCTGTCAATCCACTGTACGTATAAGCCTGTAAGCCATTTACACCACCATACAGTTCAAGCATTTGCATTTGAATCTGCAGGTGCAACATCTCTAATCGAGAGATACGAGCACGATAGCCAATTGCATCTAGTATACGATCGTATTCAGGATTGCCAGATAACGATAGGGCCTTATACTGCTGCAATGTGATATTGCGAAAATCCTTTAGCTCTTTTGCCGTTAAATACTTTTTCGCATCTGCATAGGAAATTTTATTATCAACAGCATAACGAGAGTAAAACACTTCAATCTGCTGTATGATGTCCGCTTGTGCCGAACGAAGCTGCTCTTCCATTCTAGCAAGATACTTACTGGCAATAAGCTGTGATTCTAGCTCACGTTGAGCCGCTCGCCCCTCCCAGTACTTACTCATTGCCCTTTACTTCCGTTTGAGTTTGTCGTTGCTTCTCTAAAGCATTTTGGTACTCGTCAAGTTCCCTCTGCTCTTCTTCCTTTTGTAATGCAAGACGGTCCTCAACCTCTGGTGTGTACCATGGGTGGTTTTCGCGAACCGTTTGTTCATCAAGTATGCCAGTAGACTTCTCACACATCTCAACCGCTTCAACTTCATTTATGATAATGTCACGGTTGAATACGAACTTAATTTTTTCATTGGTAAAATCACCTTCACCAATCATCTGTAAATAATGAGTGATGAACCACATCATGTGTTCAATACTTGATTGCATCTCGCTCTCTAAAACATTGCAATCCATATCTAAATCGCTGTAACGGAAGCGGAGTGCTACACCAGAAGCATTACCTAAGTTTTCATTCAGCGTATCCACACCACGACCAAGCTCATAAATAGCTTTACGAGTACGTTCAAGCTCCTTCTCGTTAGCCTCTGTCTGAATATCAGCCGTTAACTTGTCAACGTCTCCGTTTTCATCTGTTTTGACTGCTCGATATTTATTGAGATCATCGAGGAACTCTTTTAAATCCACTCCACCGTAATTGACTAATTTATAGATGAAATTCGGGATGTCTACGAGAATATCAGCATTAGTAGATGCTTGCGTATTGTAGTTATCGATAAGTGACTTAATTTGTTCTATTAAAGGCTGCTCCTCTTCGTTGTAACGGAAATGAATGAGCGGAATCTTCTCCCATAGCACTGGCTTATCACCGAATAAAAAATGATAGCCTTGTTCTGCTCCTGCAGGTACATCTAAAATCAGCCTGGAGCCCTCTAACACGTAATAGGTGATACCTGCATCATGATAGTGTTCAACCTTTTTCAACGTCTTTTTCGTTGTACCTTCGTAATGATTTGTTTCGTACACTCGCAAAAACGATTCAATCTTCATACCCTCGCTATCAGCGTAAAACGGGGTGATTTGCTCAGCTGGGAAACGCATGAAGCTAAGCTCTCCATCCTCATTAAAGTATGGATGCAGGTAAGCCACACCTTTGTTGATAGCTTCTTTACCTACTTTTCGTAATCGATTAATCATCCCAGCATCGAAGATTTCATCAAGTTTTTTCTGATACCCCTCGTCTTCACTAGTTACAGAAGGTTGCTTTGAAAGTACATAACCAACTTTTTGGTCCACAAGCTTTTTTGTATAGCCATGTATTAGCTTCAAATTAGATTTCCACGCAACATCCCGCTTCTTAACCTCAATGTCCATCTTGCCTTTGTAATACTTTGCACCGGTAATCATCAATTTACGTTTGTCTGACTTTTCCCAGTCGCTTATTTCATTTAACAGTACCTGGTCATTTTTAATGACGCTTGCAACCATATTTTTTATCACCTCTTCCATTTGCTCATGCCAACGTGGTCGGAATAAATCCTCTATTAACATTCAATCACCTCACTTTAAAACGGACAGACCGCCTTTCTTGAATACAACAGTGTTAACAAAGTATCTGTCACCATCCATTTGGTGGTCATTATGTTTCACTGGTTTGTCTTCACCACGATTAGCCGCATTTTCATCCCAAATGTAAGAAGAAAATTCACGGAATGTTTCTTTGCAGCAGTCGTTGTATAATATCAAGCCATTTGTAAGAGCATTTCCTAGGTTACGAATTCCTTCAAGTACGTCATTTTTCGCTTTAACTACACGAATACCGTTCTTCTTGAGTAGTGTGATAAAAGAAGAAGCGGATGGATCGACTATAACGCCTTGAAAATCTTTAAGGCCTTCAATGAAAAGTTTTAAGTCCTCATAATACTCTTGATCCGTCTTTTGTTTGCTACTCTTACGACCGTCATAGTGATATTCCTTGACCTTGTACCAGGTGCCATTAAAAAGACCCCACAAACCGAATGTTGTAGGGTTCTGCGTGCCGTAATCGACACTGACATAGTATTTTGTGTAGTTGCGTGGCTCGGTTTTCGCGACATGTAGGGTTTTATCAAACATATCGTAAATAATGCCCTCTGCCAGCACCCACAAACCTAAAATAAAACGCTGATAGAACACACCTTTGTACATCCGCTTGTAACGGTCTTTAATGCGTTGTGACAACGACAAGTTATCATCCATCGTAAAGTGTAGATGCAGCATGTTTTTATCTTCTAGTTGGTCCAGGTATTCAACCTTGAACCAATGATAAGGTCCTGCTGGGTTACAGTTGAACCAAAACTTAGCACCATCAACAGAACATCGAGCCGTAGCCTGATTGACGAATGATTGTGGCATAAGCGCTACTTCATCGAAGAACATACCTGCAAGCGTAATACCTTGAATGAGATCCTGTGAAGCTTCATCCTTACCACCGAAGATATAAAAATAGTTCACGATGCCATTTCTGGTCACTGTGAACATGTTTTCGGAGCGGTATTCTTTTACTTTGTATCCTCGTGATTGCAGCATCCGCTTCAATGGCTTAAATACGTTCCGGCGGAATGAGCCGATTGTTTTACCAGCCATCCCTAAGTTTTCATCCTCAAACGTTACCATACCCCATATAACGAATGAAAGAGACATAACAACTGTTTTACCAGCACGAACAGAACCGTCGCAAATAAGACCATCCTTGTCCTTATGCGGTGAATCATCTTGCCACCATTTAAGTACTTTGAGTTGCTTCTGGCTGAATGGTTTGAAATTGAATAAAGCGGGCTTCTTTCGCTTACTCATCCCAATTCACCTCAACACCCTTTAATGCATCGAGGAAACCATCATCTTCAAACTCGTCATCGTCATCACCATTTTCTTTACGGATAGCAATTTTCGATAGTTCAAGAGAAGCTTTCGCCTTTTCAAGTTCTAGCTGCTTACGTTCGCGCTCATTCAATAGATCAAAGTGTTTAGATAGAAATTCAAGTGCCTTCATCTTGTCCGCAAATCTCACACTCAAACCGTCACGACCTTGTTTGACCTCAGTGATGAGCGTACCATCTACATCTATTGATTCATTGAAGCGGACATAGTCTTGATCTACCATCACTGGTTTATCATCTTTGTCGTAAACCGGACCAAACTGACCCATTAACTGAACTCGCTCCTGGCCAAAGGTTAAATAATCGGTTATATCAGCAAAGGCAATCTGAATGTATTTATCCAGTACATCCATCGCATCCACAAATATGCCTTTACGCTGCTCACCTTTGAGCCGTTTTATTTCTGCAGCAACCTTAGCATTTCTTAGCAAGCGACTTCCTTCGACGTGCGAACTATCTTTTGCGTAACCAGCTTTAATGGCTGCCATCGTTTGATTGTACGTTTTGATGTAGTACATACAGAAAAGCCTTTGTTTGTCGGTTAAACCGTCCTCGCCCTCCGCTTCGAAATACACTATGTCCGCTTCTGGTTCAGTGACTTTCTTTGTGACCTTTTTTATCGGAGTACTCCGTTCGTTTGATTGGAGTACTCCACTTAACTTGCCAACCCAATTATCTTTCGACTTCGATTTCCACGAGCCGATTGTTTTTTCGGGTACGTCTAACATTTCAGCAATAGCACGGTTCGTAATATCGCCGTTGTGCTTTTTATAAATTTCGTATGCTTCATCACGCTTTGGGTTTCGTTCTCTAGCCATCCCTCATAATCACCACCACCTATACCTAAAGCCTTGAAAGCCTTTGATTTGCTCGAGCTGTTCTTGCCGTAAATCATCCATAAAAATAAGACAACCGCTCCACGTGCGAGTTGTTACCTCACATGCAGCAGTTGCCTTTTCTTCGATACATATAACCTTCATTGACGATTCGATACAGCCATTTTTAACAAAGTAAACTCTGTCACCTATGCTCAGTCGCCTAGGTCGCCTGGACAATTGCCAGAATTGCTCGTAACCACCTTGTTCGTAGACGGATGTTTCTTTATCGTCATTCTCATATTCACTCCTAGGAATCGTCACTACAATGTCCAATAGCGTCACCTCGCTATGCTAGTTGCTTTGTGAAATAAAAAGCACCCTTACAGGCGCCTAATTAACAAAAATTAAAAATAATAATACCCTTTAATTTGTATCAACTACAGATAAATGGTATTTGAAACTATTCATTTTTATTTCTTTAACTGGAATTCCCTTAGTATTTGCAATTTCCGTTATGCGTTGTCTCTTTTCATCTTCAATACGAGCTCCGAGAATAATACTTGTAGGTGTAATAACTTGTT
>JAVWKG010000033.1:20491-25805 GCA_036638655.1 Lysinibacillus sp.
CTCTTACTCCGCCACGCAGAAATTATAGGCTCAATACTTAAAAATCATTGATTTTTCCAAGTATTGAGCCTTTTTCTTGCAAATTTGTAAAATCATATTTCGTTCGAACCCACGGATTCACTTAAAAATATATCGTTTAAAGACGATAAAAAAGAGACACAATCATAACTTGTTTATTAAAATCTATTGAATCACCCTTTTTTAGAATTACCATCCTCCATTCATTTTCATATGACCATTCATTTGATTTACTAATCGAAGCTAATGTAACAACTGACATCTGCCGTCTAACTTTTTCATATTCCTTTAGATTCAATAGATTATCTGTATAATGTACTGGATGTAGCCCCCATAACGCCTCATCTTCTATATTAAGTTTATTAAAATCATATTCTATAGCTATACCTTTGTGATTATCTGCATAATGGCTCCACATCAACATTGATGTTGGATCTTCACTGAAACAAGATACAAATGCTTTTTCTTGATACAATTCTGAAATACTTGAATTATATTCTCCGAAGACAAGTTCCGTCTCCTTCAAAAATTTTTCGACTAAACTCAGTACTAACTCGGGTTTGTTTTTAAAATCAGAATAATTATAAAGCAATAATTCTAGAGTTTCCTTATAACTTAAGCCATTCATAATTGGTTCTATCTGATCAACTGATACATCAAATATTTCGGCCATCATTTTAATAAAGGGCATCTTATGATCATGCTCATAACCACTCTCGTTTACAGTTGTTAAGGCGCTATCATAAGGATCATTAAAAGCAGTTGCTTTTCTAAAATACGTTGTATCATCCGTTAAATTATCTATAGAAAACTCATTAATCATTCTATATTTATATAACGGAGGTATTTTTGTTTTCTTCATCTTAAACCCTTTAATTGTATCTATCTTTTTGGGGTCCTTTGAAAACATTAATTCATAATATTTTTCTTTCCACATATTTATCACCTCTTACTCCATCATATAGCAGGTCGCCTGTACAAAACCTTAATAACTTTTTGCTTTCACTCTCAAAAGCAAGCACGGTCGTTCGCAGTAAAGGAGGAAACTGCACGATGTTCACTTTTCAAGGCAAAATAAAAGCCACTTTATAAAAACAAGTGGCTGAATAATTTATTTAATTTTTGTTTAAATCCCAGATAGCTTGTGCATTTGCACTTCTTATCTTTTGCGCCTCTTCGAAAGCTAAGATGATTCCAAAAACCGTCTTCACTTTTTCCTTATCAACTTTGCTAAAGTCTCCTTTTGCAGCATATAAATCTTCAAGTAGTTTTGACTTAGAAAATTCAGACTCTGCATATAGTACCGCCTGGGCTATCCATTGTTTAATCTCTAATTCTAATTGATTCAAATCCTCATTTTGATCAGCAACTAAATTGAAAGTACTACCATTTTCCATCAACTGTTGTAACATATTATCACCTCCCACCACATCATAAAACAGAAGATGAAACATATGTAATAACATTTTGATACTATTATTCCACTCTGAAAACCACACCAAACTCAGCCCTATCGGTTACTAGTACATGTCAGCGCTCCTCGGTATCTAATCTTCCTGATAATCCTGGTCACCCGTAAACCAGTCCGTATTATGTTTGATACAGTTTTCAAAGCATAATAAAGCCCCTCTCAATCCGCTGAAAGGGGTTCTTGCCTATTGTGGTAAAACTATTAATCGGTAGTCGGTCTGTCTCTTTATCTGTCATAATTTATAATATTAAATACAGAAGGACTAAACCTGTCCGACCTCCACTTTAGTTTACATCGCAACCTGCCCAAA
The DNA here is from genome assembly GCA_036638655.1 of Lysinibacillus sp. GTDB lineage: Bacteria > Bacillota > Bacilli > Bacillales_A > Planococcaceae > Lysinibacillus. The sequence continues at coordinate 22,291 of JAVWKG010000033.1, forward strand.
ATGATACGTTTGGAACATTTGTAACACTTGGCACATTTGTAACACAATAAAATCAAACAAAAAAAGAGCATTTATGCTCTTTTAAAATTACTTTGGTTTTCTTGTTGGAGGCCCTTTTGGGGGATCATCTTGTCCAACCTCTTTTTTCCTAGAACCATAATTTGTTTTCCATAAATCTTTATCAGTAGTTTTATATCCACTATTTTTATTCTCTGTCGTTTTCTTCTCCATTTTCCGAGACCCCTTTTCTTCTATTATCAATAGTAAACTCCCCTATTTCTATTGTTAACTCTGTATCAATAGGGAATGAAAAATACATTTTCATTTGACTGTACAGATATTTTTCTGTGTCTGTATCATAGATTGCAACGTCATGCAAATACAATTCCCTCATTTCACCATCATCAGAAAACTGTTCAACTTGACCTACGAAATATTGAATTGAATTTTGAGGTCTTAAAGTAATCCACTTAGTTTTTTCATCATTAAAAACATCAAACCAAACGTCCCCACTACCATACTTATTTGATAGTTTCATTTTCATAGCACCTGTGAAAGCTAGTTTTTTATTTATTACGTAAACGACAATGACTGATAAAATAATACTAACGCCTGTAGAAAGTAGAATTTCTTTGGGAAGTATTTTAAACTCTCCGTTACTTGCTAAAAACTTTATAAAACCTTGTTTCATAAATAAACCAATGATAGAGTAGGATATCAAAGAAATAATATAGGAATACAGGAAAAATACCTTTGCGTCATAAACTTTACTAGATGTCAATAAGTTTATTAGAAGTACCCCAACAATTCCTGGTAAAAAAACAAATAGAGCACTGTAAGTGATTTCTGTTAAAGTCATTTTATCTATCTCCATATTTTTACTCTATTGTATCATTTATCACATTAATAGTGGAACTTTTTTCATACTTACAACAAAACAGCCCTAAGGCTGTTTTGTCATAGAATCCAAAATACGTTCTCGCACTCTTTGAACGCTAGTATGGCTCATATTAAGCTTTGCACCAATCCATCGGAAAGGCATGCCCTCTAGCAACCAATAAAGTACTTCTTGCTCCATGTCGCCAATTACTTTGTCGATTAGATTTTGCACCATCAATAATTCGTTCTTAGTCTTATTAATCCGTACCTCACGCGCTACTCTTATCTGCACATGGGCATGTACTGGATCACTGTTGCCTCCAACAGCTTTTGGCATGGCTGCTTCTATTCCATACGCTGCCGTGGAAGCTGTCGCCGTTAACGAATCGAGTTCATCTTTCATCCTCATGTACTTACACATATTGTCATGATACTTTTTGATTGCCTTGTCCAATTGATAACGATTTAACTTTACTTGCTCTTGTTTGCCCATAGTTTGCCCTCCTATGATATAATGCTACTTACTGGTCCATATAAGGGCATGAATCAATCTATGAGCCGTAGCGTGGTCAGACGCTGCGGCTTTTTATTTTGGCAAACAAGATGGGTGGATTATCGACAGGACAACATAACCTGCTTTTTGTTCGTAATCGGAAATGTAAGTGATGATCCTCTCTGCCCATTGCCCCGTGAGTTTTTCACCATTAAATTCGTTCAAAAAAAATTCGATCTCCTACTTGAAAATCACGGTCATTCTTTCGTATTTCGAATGTCTTCTTGCCACTAACAACCGCTTCTAGATATTCAGGTAGTATCTTTAAGTCATGGGTTGCCACTCTACCGCCTCCTCGACATGCTTTAGATAATGTAGGACAATTCCCTTTTCAGACGTTATTTTTGGGCAATTCTCCACAAAGAAGGCTTGTGGAATGGACTGTCTGCCTTTCGGTAACTTGGACGCTTCCCAAAACTCTTGCAGCTGCTCGAAGCTTAGTAAATAGATTTCATCATTCTTGCTTGTGAATGCGACAATCAGAAAAGCTACGGCACCGTGTTTAGTCCATGATTCCAATAATTCGTACTGGTGAGCATGAATGTTTTTCAACGGTAATCTCTTTTCCTTCGTTTCTTTCGCATCGAATAGTAGAGTTCGTCCCTGGCTCATACCCATGTAGTCTGTGAACTCGCCCGCTTCTAAATGGCCATCTACCTTATTCCCTATGATCCGTAATATTTTCACCGGTGTTGGGATCTTCTTAATATCCGCAACTCCTTTATTTTTGTACTGAACGTGCGTCATATCAAGCAGCTTTTCTAATATAGCGCCACGGTTCATGTGGCTAACACTCTTACCAGCTGCGCGTGATCTTCCGTTGTATTGCATTTGCTAATTCTCCTTTAGACTATATCTATCAACGTCGTAATCCGTTTATCGTATAAAAACACTTCGATTGCGTTTATGGCGCTTACTAATGCATGCAATTCTTCTATTAGCTGTGAGTTACGTATTTCTCCCCACTCTTCCCCAGCTGCATAAAATTCCGTTTTCAAATACTCTAACGTCCGATATAAACGTTCTGATTCCATAAAATCACCCTTTCGTTAGTGAAAATAATCCTCAAAATGTTCAGCAACCTAATTCGTGAATAAGTTCTAGCTGAATGTTATTCAACCGTTTTTTTGCTATCTCTATATATACTGGATTCAATTCAATACCTATAAAATTTCTATTATATTTTATGGCTACTATTCCTGTAGTTCCGGATCCAAAGAAAGGGTCAAGCACAATTCCGCCTGCAGTTGCTCCTGCTAAAATACAGGGTTCAATTAGTTTTTCAGGAAAAGTAGCAAAATGAGCTTCTTTCATTGGTGCAGTGGCTATTGTCCAAACAGACCTTTTATTTCTCAATCCCGATTCGTTTTGTACATTCCCACTACTCGACCTTCCTACAAGACTGCTATTATCGAAGCTTTTTCCTGAAGTGTATTTACCACCACCTCGAAAAGTCCTAGCGTTCCCTTTAGCCCTTGTTCTTGACTGAGAAGAACCAAATGTACCTTTCGAACCTCCTACTGCTAAATCTCCTGAAACGGCTGGTTCTTTAATTGCTTCACCATCAAAATAATATTTACTGCTTTTACTTAAAAGGAAAATATATTCATGAGCTTTTGTTGGTCTATCCGTAGCACTTTCAGGCATGCAGTTAGGCTTCTCCCAAATAATATCCGACCTTAGATACCAACCATCCGCTTGCAGCGCAAATGCAACTCTCCAAGGTAAACCCATTAAATCTTTTGGCTTTAATCCTATTGGGACATTATTAAGCTTTAATTCATTGCCTTTTGGATCCGGAACGTATACATGCTTTTGCTTATTCTTTTCAGACCACGCCCCCTTTCCACTCCCTGCATACGTGTCTCCAAGATTTAACCAAAGTGTTCCGTCGTCTTTCAGGACCCGTTTAATTTCTCGGAATACATCTACAAGAGCTGATACATATTCTTCAACCGAATTTTCAAGCCCTATTTGGCCATCCACACCATAGTCACGTAACCCCCAATAAGGAGGACTTGTGACTACCGTATTAACAAAATCATTTGGCATAGTTTTTAATACATCAAGACAATGACCCTGA
>JAVWKG010000034.1:0-25783 GCA_036638655.1 Lysinibacillus sp.
AGTCAGTGAAATGAAGACGGTATTTCATGTATAGAGAAGTATTATTCATACATTAAAGGGTAGAATTATGTTTTGGTCTATCGCGCTTAATTTCATTCTATCAACGTCGAATCGTTTACACAAACAAAGAGCTCTATTTCTCTTTTACTTTTGTTTGAATTCAGTAGGAAACCCCACCTCGGCGTACTTTAAAAGTATATAAATTTACGTGATAAAGAAGGTGGTGCTTATACCGTATAATAATTCATCACTTTTTTTACATAATTTTGTGTTTCTTTAAATGGTGGAATTCCACCGTATTTTGTGACACGAGATGGTCCTGCATTGTAAGCGGCAAGCGCTAATGTCGGATCATTACCGAATTTATCAAGCATTTGGCGTAAGTATTTTGTTCCAGCCATAATATTTTGTTCAGGATCGAACGAATTTGTAACGCCTAAATATTTAGCTGTACTAGGCATGAGCTGCATTAAGCCTTGTGCACCAGCACGGCTTACAACATTAGACTTGAAATTGGATTCTTGTTTCATAACAGCTGCAATTAATTTTTCAGGCACATTGTATGTAGCTGAGGCTTTTTTTATGATAGCTGCATATTGATTGGCGTTAGCTAGCGCATTTGCATATGCAGTAGAGCCGACGACATCTGGTGAAACATAACTATCTAGTTTTGTGCTAGAAGCTGGGAAATTTGCTTGATTATATTGACCCACCGATGAAGGCACATAGACAGAATTAGAGCCACTATATAAAAGCGATTGGAAATAATTATTTGCCGTAGTATTGCTAGATGCTCCGTTTAGTCCACCCAATGGGTTCATGAAATTAGAAGATGCACCTGCTAGTCCAGTCATATAATTTGTGCCACCCATGGTACTGAGGCGAGTATTGCCTGTTGTTGAAGCGCCATTTAATACTTCCTCTATCATGTCAGAAAACATAGATTTATTGTTTGTTAGTGCATTCGTATTTGATTGACCATTAGAGCCGATTGATTGTAGTGCTTGTATTTCTAGTAAAGTTTTGAGCGATTGGATATCCAATTAAAGTTCATCCTTTCTTGTCGTTCAGTGCTTTCGTAAATCGTGCAATTTTTTTGTCAGCTACTTTTTTGTGTATATTATATTTTTGTAAAAATTCGTCGAAAATACGATTTCCCTTTTTTACATCATTTGATTCATATTCTACCTCATAATCGTCACACTGCAAATAGAAAGAATGATCAAAAACAAGAAGCCCCTCTTTATAAGGAATTTCGACACGATCTGTTGTTAGTGAACCAAATACGTGAAGCCCCTCTATCGGAATGTGGAGAATCGCTAATCTTTTTGCCACTTCGGGTGCGAAAAAGCCTTCACCTCGCAGCATTTTCTCGGCTTGTTCGGCAGTAATTTCATCTGTTGTTTCTAAATGTGTGTGCTCTGCAGACTTTTCTTTGAGCGTGCATTCAAAATATTGATCGATTTGTCGAATACGTAGCCCGGATTTCAGCTTTTTTAAATGTCCCTCCATTGTATCGAAATAATGATTTGTTTGTCGAAGGATTATATCATTTGTAATTTGAAAATCAGTTAACAATGTCGTATATTGCGTTTTTGTTAGCATATTTTTAAACTCGATTTCAACATGTTGTGTCATTTTTTTCACCTTTTCAAGAAAATTTTTTTCGTAATTTCTAGACGCTTTTTATAAATCCACACTGCACCATTTCGGACCTTATGATAAAATAGTAGGAAGAGAATGGGCGAAGGGAAGACAATGAGTGCGTAAAATATATACGATTGAGTTATTTGAAATTAAAAATCAGCAGTACTATTTTAGTTTAAACGACATAGAAGCAAATAGACAATTAAAGGCTGCATCACAAGTAATAGCAGATTCAGATAACTGCGCTTTTATTTATTTATTGGATTCAGGTGAAGACTATCATTATTTACATCTACCACCGGCTATTTGGCCCCAATTAGTACATATACTGCAATTGGAGCAAAATCCGTATTTAAAAGTTAACGGGGATGTAATAGAGCTAACGAATTTTTTCGAAGAATTACAAATGCTCGTGTATAATATTGAGGGAAATTATAATTATGGCGAGAAATTTGTGAAAGCTGTAGAAGAAAGTTTTCAAGCAATTCTCGTTTAACATAGAGATGAATTAGAATGACAACTTAGGTCTGATAGCGCTTACCAAAGAAATGTAACGGTTATGAGACTGAAGTCCATATAACGATTAATTATATGAGAACGAACGAGAGTGTAATGAATACTTGAAAATAGCTATGTATTCACTGCCGAGTTCGTTTATTTGTATGCGGTATGTCGGGAGGTTTTAGTAATGGGGCAATGGGAAGTTTTTTTAAGTCCTTACAAACAAGCAGTAGATGAAATGAAAATTAAACTTAAGGGAATGCGCACACAATTCGGCATTGTGAATGCAAACTCGCCTATCGAATTTGTTACTGGGAGAGTAAAACCGCTGGCAAGTATTTACGATAAAACACTTGAAAAAGGGATAGCATTTGAACCGTCTAAGCAATTGGGGGATGAATTAGGTGATATTGCAGGTGTTCGTATTATGTGCCAATTTGTAGATGATATTGCGGCAGTTACGGAACTGATTAGACAGCGCAAAGATATGCGTGTTGTAGAGGAGCGAGACTACATCACTCATAGTAAACCGAGTGGTTACCGTTCGCACCATATGATTGTAGAATATCCTGTAGAGACGATTCAGGGGAAAATGGTCGTTTTGGCAGAAATTCAAATTCGTACGCTCGCTATGAATTTTTGGGCTTCAATTGAGCATTCTTTAAATTATAAGTATAAGGGCATGTTCCCAGAGGAAATAAAAAACCGATTACAGAGTGCTGCTGAAGCGGCTTTTATTTTAGATGAAGAAATGTCTTTAATTCGCAGTGAAATTCAAGAAGCACAAGCTTACTTTAGCGAATATAAAGAAGCATCAAATCCTAATTTACGATCGGAAAAGGAGCGTGAATAAGATGAGATTTTCTATTCAATCACGTAGAGATGAACAATCGAACGAATTAATGGGACTAGCAAAAACATATTTACAAGATTTTGGCTTATCATATGATGAAGAAAACCCTGACATTGTAGTGTCAATTGGTGGCGACGGAACATTATTACATGCCTTTCATCGTTATTCACATTTATTGAATCAAGTATCATTTGTCGGAATTCATACAGGACATTTAGGATTTTACGCTGACTGGAAGCCTTCAGAATTAGAAAAGCTTGTTTTATCCATTGCTAAAAAAGACTTTAATGTAGTGGAATATCCACTATTAGAGGTGAAAGTAGAACATTATAATTCAGAATCCAATACGTATTTAGCTTTGAATGAAGCAACTGTTAAATCACCTGATGTCACGCTCGTAATGGATGTTGAATTAAATGGCAATCAATTCGAACGATTCCGTGGTGATGGCTTATGTGTTTCGACACCATCGGGCAGTACAGCTTATAATAAAGCACTTGGTGGTGCAATTATTCACCCAACATTGCAGGCCATTCAAATAACTGAAATTGCATCTATTAATAATCGTGTTTTCCGTACAGTAGGTTCTCCACTCGTTTTGCCAGCTCACCATCATTGTGTGTTGAAACCTGTGAATGAACAAAGCTTTAATATGACGGTCGACCATCTTCAAGTGACAGAGGGCGATGTAAAATCGATTTCCTTTAATGTTGCACATGAAAGAGTACGCTTTGCACGTTTCCGCCCATTCCCGTTCTGGGAACGCGTACATGATTCATTTGTGTCAAATGAATAGTAAGATGAACGAACAAAAAGATACTCGCTTTATTCTCGAGTTTATAGCACAGCAAGATGGACAGCTGTTGCGAGAAGCATTAGGAGAATGGCGTATATCAAAACGTGCATTAACAGCTATTAAATTTGAAGGTGGACATTTAATGGTAAATGGGGAGGAACAGAATGTACGTTACCCTTTGAAAAAAGGGGATATCGTTGTTGTGAAGTTCCCACCCGAAGAAAAGAGCGAAAATCTGCTCGTTGAATATGGCGAATTACGCATCGTTTATGAAGATGAAGCAATTCTCATTATTGAAAAACCGGCACAACAAAATACAATCCCTTCAAGAGAACATCCAGCAGGCAGTGTGGCAAATGATGTTTGTGGTTATTTTGAACAATGTGGAATTGCTTCGACTATTCATATTGTGACGAGACTAGATAGAGATACTTCTGGTTTGCTATGTGTTGCCAAGCATGCACATATTCATCATTTAACAGGCTTAGCACAAAGAGGTGGCGAAGTATCTCGTGAATATGAAGCGATTGTACATGGTCATGTTGAGCAGGCACAGCAATCGATCATTGCACCTATTGGGCGAAAGGATACGAGTATTATTGAACGAGAAGTACGAGAGGATGGACAATTTGCTCATACAGACGTCTTAGTACTTAATCGTCTAGTCGTTCAAGGAGAAGAAATGTCGCATGTGCGATTGAAGCTCCACACGGGGAGAACACACCAAATTCGAGTGCATATGGCATCCATTGGACATCCATTAATTGGTGATGAACTATATGGAGGAAGCCGTAAACATATGGCCCGTCAAGCATTACACTGTGTATCATTGCAGTTAAACCACCCATTAACACATAAAGCATTAAGTTTTACGAGTGAATTGGCTATAGATATGAATAAAATAATAAGCGTATAATGGAGGGATGTTCATGTGCACATGAGCGTCTCTTCATTTGTTTTTAACCATAAAATCTAATTGTATCAGGGGTTTGGTCGGCATATTTCATAGCTATACGGTATAGTAGTAAAGAATGTTTTCGACTTTTTACAAAAAAGATTTGCAGAAAAGGGGAACTACGCACTATTATATAAAAGGTAGATTTAACAAAGCCTAGTAGCGTACAATAGTAGGCGGCTACAATTAAGTGAACGTTTATTGTAGAAATTTTGCTAACTCGGAAGGAGGGGACAAGCATGATGGAAGAAAAAAGTGAAAAAGATGAAGTGCAATTCGACGAACAGCATTTACGTGGCATGTTATTAGCTAATGATATTACGGCGTTTCGGGAAGAATTTTTAGCACTTCATCCATATGATCAGGCAACGTTTTATGAAAAGGTGGAACCTGGTATAAGGAAGAATATCTACCTGTTCTTGTCTCCGCAAGAGATGGCAGAGATTTTTGAGTCAATTGAATTAGATGATGATGAATATAAAGAATTTATGCGTGAAATGGTGCCGTCCTACGGTGCAGAAATGCTTTCGCATATGTATGCGGATGATGCGGCGGATGTATTAAATGAGTTAGACTCTAAGCAACGTGAAAGTTATTTAGAAATGATGGATGATGAAGCAGCAGAAGATATTAACGAGCTTCTTGGCTATGAAGAGGACACAGCTGGTTCAATTATGACAACTGAATACGTTGCTATACCTGAAAATTCTACAGTACGTTCGGCTATGGCAATTTTACGCAAAGAGGCGCCAAACGCTGAAACAATTTATTATATTTTCGTAGTGGATATGAGCCATCGTTTAACAGGTGTTATTTCATTACGAGACTTAATTATCGCAGAAGAAGACACGTTAATCCGCACGATTATGAATGATCGTGTAGTCATGGTGCATGTAAATGATGATCAAGAAGCAGTCGCACAAATTATGAAAGATTATAATTTCTTAGCTGCGCCAGTAGTTGATGATGGAGGCGAGCTACTTGGGATTATTACTGTCGATGATATTATCGATGTCATTGATGAAGAAGCGTCAGAGGATTATTCTAAATTAGCCGGTATTTCAGATATGGATAAATTTGATACAAGTTCGTGGCAAGCTGCAAAAAAACGTTTACCATGGCTTGTGATTTTACTATTTTTAGGTATGTTAACAGCAAATTTAATGGGCAAGTTTGAGGAAACACTTGATAAAGTGGCATTACTTGCGGTGTTTATCCCACTTATTTCGGGTACTTCTGGTAATAGTGGTACGCAAGCATTAGCTGTGGCAATTCGAGGGATTGCTACTGGGGATGTAGCGGAGCATAGTAAAAGAAAGTTAATATTACGTGAAGCAGGTACTGGGCTGATGACAGGCGTTGTTTGTGGATTAATCGTTATCGGTATTGTGTTTGCTTGGAAGCATGAACTTGTCCTAGGAATGCTTGTTGGTGCGGCGATTTGCGGTTCGATACTAGTCGCAACGCTGGCAGGATCATTTATCCCACTATTAATGCATCGCATGAAAATTGACCCCGCAGTTGCTTCAGGCCCGTTTATTACAACATTGAATGATATTACGAGTATTTTAATTTATTTAGGTTTGGCTACGCTTTTCATAAGTCAAATCGGCTAAAAAGTAAGCACAGTTTTTTGCCCATTTGCATATCGTATGAAAAAGGATGTGTTAAATTGAAGAGAGAACCTTTAATGTATATAACAACACCACCTTTGTATGTTCATCCGGGCAATGAGGTTGATGAAGTAAATGAAATCAATGAAAATAATGAAGTAAATGAAATCAATGTAATCGACGAAATGAATGAGGCTATAGAAGAGAGTACGTCTATTTTCTTAAAAGAAGAATTTTTGGAAACGATACGAGATGTGGAAATTTCTCGGCAATTGGATTTTTTATCGAAGCCTTTTCAGCAAAAAGTTTATCAGCCATTGCAATTTAGTTTAACTGACGGGCGACTATTAACGGGTACGGTTTCGAGTGTAGATGGTAGCTCGGTAATGCTTACTTCAGTGGAAAAAAAAGAGCAAGAACTAATTGATGGCAATGAAATCAAAAGTATTAAGTGGAGAGGTAGACCTTTTCCAAACGTAAAAAATTGAGCGCTATCTAATAGGTCGATCATCGACTTATTAGATAGTGCTTTTTTAAGATAAGAAAGCAGGTGTGTTGATTAGGGGAATATTAGGATGCTATTTTACGTAAAATTGGTTGTTTCATATTCTACGCTTCAGTATGTCATGGCATTTTGTTAGTTGATTGTAGCGGAGGGTTGCTCGACTCCTGCGGGATTAGCGAGACAGGTGAGACCCCGCACGAAGCAAAAGAGGAACGAAGCCTAAGTACGCCACATCCATGTGGCAACGGCTTCATGACCAACTTCGTGTTGGCCTGGAGGAGGCTCACCGCTCGCCCCGCGGAAAGCGAGCAACCCGTAGCGGAAATCAACCCTAGATTATGGTGATGAGCCCTTTTTTACATAAAGTATAAAATCATGTGGGTATGAGGTACTCACAAATAGAAAGGGTGGCCCAAAGTTTATTTGGACCACCCTCTTGTTGTTGTAATGTGCTAAAGGCGATGAATTATTTTATTATTAGTCGCAAATTCCTAAGTCTACGTCAGCAATACATTGTACTGCACAGAAGCATGATAAGTCTACAGTAATACAGCTTTCAGTTGATTGCCATCTTTTCACGTCGCAAAGTGCTTTCATATCTACATTACCTTCACAAGTTACAATTCCTACAGTATCATGTGAACGATCTTCTGGCTCTAATACGCGTAATGTAGCGCAGCAATGATCGAACATTTCTTCTACACGGAAGTATACAGATGTGCAGTGACATTTATCTGCTTTTGGAGAATTAAAGAATGCTTTGAATGGTGTACCATCTTTTGTGATTAGCATGAATACTCGAGTGTCTGCATGTGAATTTCGTGCTGGACTTACAATACCTCCAAGTGGCTCTAAGAAACAGCTAGAAGTACAATGTCCGCATTCATCACGTACTGCCTGTTCTTGAATAACTAAAATTGCACGGACAACTTCACAAACGCAGCCATTTGATTTTGAAGGGTGTAATGAATCATTTGGTTTTCCACAACCCATTTAAGTTCACCCCCTCTCTTTCGTTTAGTCTTTCTACAATATGAGGGATGTGAATAAAAAACAGGGCTTTCGTGTAGTTTAAATAAGAAAATGAAATTAAATCATTTGAATAGTTTCTTTTTGAGTGGTGAAACTAAAAAGAAAAGGAGGGAATGGCGATTGAGGAAAACAATGAAAATCGCGTTAATGCTAGTAGGGATGTGGCTATTAACGGGATGTGCAAAAAATGATCCATTTTTAGTACAAGGTCCCTCATTAGATGAACAAGAGCAAAGCGCAATAATTGAAGAATTGAAAACACAAAAATACATTGAAAGAGCGACTGTCGTTTTTATAGATGATGATGTTTTGGTAGCAACACAGATTAAGCCGCATCTCAAATGGAAAAAGGATAAGTTAGAAAAAAAACTACAAAAAAAGTACGAAAAGCTATATGAGGATCGAAAAGTATTAGTTTCAACCGATTATAAAATTTATTATGAGGCAAATAAATTGTTGGAACAAGAAAAGTCCGAAGAAAAAATGGAGAAAGAATTAATTTCATTGAAGAAGTTAGCAAAGGAGGAAACATAATGGATAAAGCGCAGTATCAGAAATTGCAAGAGCGATTATCACCAACACCCACTTATTTGATAAACGTAGCAAAAGCCTTCTTTGTTGGTGGATTTATTTGTGTAATCGGACAAGCTGTTTCGTTATTTTATATTATTTTCTTTGATTTCACTGAAAAAACAGCCGGTAATCCGACTGTTGCGACGATGGTGTTCTTTTCAATGATTTTAACTGGTTTAGGTTTATATAAAAGATTAGGACAATTTGCAGGTGCAGGCTCAGCTGTACCTGTGACGGGATTTGGTAATGCTGTAATATCGTCAGCAATCGAGGCCAAATCAGAAGGTTTTGTTTTAGGTGTAGGGAGTAGCATTTTTAAAATTGCAGGGGCTGTTGTTTTATTTGGTACCGTTTCGGCCTTCTTTGTCGCATTGATAAAATATATTCTTGTGTCGATTGGAGTGGTTTCATGGTAATTGTATTCCAGACAAAACCTTCCTTACTAGCAGGCGGTGTTGTGGTAGGACCACTTGAAAAGAGAAGTACATTCAGTCAATACTTTGATGTCATTAATGATGATGAAAGATGGGATATGAAAACAAACGAACAAGGACATATGAAAATGATTCAAGAAGCTTGTGATGTTGTGATGACGAAGGCGAATATTCAAAACCTAGATGTAGATTATTTTTTAGGTGGTGATTTGGTCAATCAAATGACACCAACGAATTTTGCGGCAAGAGAGCTTGCAATATCCTTTATCGGCCTATTTTCGGCATGTGCGACTTCGGTTTCTTCTGTTATTGTTGCTAGTTTATTGACTGAATTAGGTGCGTCAAAGTTATCCATTGCAGGTTCTTCAAGTCAGCATAATGCGGTTGAACGACAATTTCGTTATCCTGTCAATTATGGTGGGCAAAAACCAGCAACAGCACAATGGACAGTAACAGCTGCAGGCTTTGCATTAATTGGTAAGCATCATCCTGATTTTCCATACATTGAGGCTGCGACAGTAGGGAAAGTAATCGATTATGGGATGGAGAATCCTTTCCATATGGGCGCGGCAATGGCTCCGGCGGCTTTTGAAACAATAAGCACTCATTTAGAGAAACGTAAACAAAAACTTCACCATTATGATTTAATACTAACCGGTGATTTAGGCCAAATTGGTTTGAAAATATTGAAAGGCATGTTTGTAGAAAATGGCTGGAAATCAGAGGAGTTAATACTTCTTCGAGATGCTGGTGCTGAATTTTATGGTCAGGATGAGGCATTCCAATCGGGGGCAAGTGGTGCAGGTTGTTCTGCCTCTGTATTTTTTAGTTATGTGAATCAGCAAATGCGTGCAGGTCGCTACAAGAAAGTATTACTTGTGGCAACGGGAGCATTACTGTCACCACTTTCTTTTCAACAAGGGGAAACGATACCTTGTACAGCACACGCTATTGAAATTTCAATGAAATGAGGACAAATGATGGGGATGACCTTTTTATTCGCCTTTCTTGTCGGCGGTATTATATGTAGCATTGGGCAATTATTAATGGATGTAGGGAAGTTAACACCTGGGCATACACTCAGTATATTAGTTGTTGCTGGAGCCATTTTGGATGGAATTGGTTTGTATGAGCCGCTTATAAATTTTGCTGGAGCGGGTGCAACAGTGCCGATTACATCATTTGGCAATGCTTTAACGCACGGGGCATTAGCTGAAGCGGAGAAACATGGCTTAGTAGGTGTTTTGACAGGAATGTTCGAAGTGACTAGTTCAGGTATTAGTGCAGCCATTATTTTTGGCTTTATCGGCGCATTAATATTTAAACCAAAAGGAAATATTGACTAGACGAATAGCCCTCCCTTTTTCAACTATTCTACATAAGATACGTTGTAGAGGGGAGGGATAAACATGTCTAGCTATCAAGGTTGGTCAGGTCAACAATATTCGCAGTGCTGTGGTGGAAATAATAACAGTTACGGTAATAATAGTTCGACGTTTGTTTTAATCGTTGTACTGTTTATTTTACTTATTATCGTCGGAAGTACTTTTGTGTAAAGGGGTGATGAAAATATGAAAAACTCATTCTTTCAACAAATAGAACAAAAAACCGGCGTATCAATGGAAGAAATATTTGCTCTTGCCAACGCAATTCAGTATGCAGATTTTAAAAATGAAAAACAAGTACGCAAAATTGTGCGCCGTGTAAGTAAAGTATCGAACAAACCAATGAGCAAAGAACTTGAAGAGAAATTAGTTGCTACTATCGTAAAAGATGGCGACTCTCTAGATTTCAGTCAATTACAAAAAATGATGCGTTAATAGAATAATAGATTAAGAGAGTCTAGCAATGAAAAATATCCCTAAGGTCAATTTGACTTTAGGGATATTTCTCGTTAAATATTTTTTTCCATTGAGCGGTGTGGAATACCTGCATCCATAAATTCAGGTGAGGTCACCGTATAGCCAAGCTTTTCGTAAAATGGAATCGCATAGCTTTGTGCGTGCAATTTAAGTGTATGTAACACTAAATGCGCTGCATGTTTTTCTATTTCATTCATAATAAGAACACCGAGTTTTTTACCGCGATAAGGAAGTAAGATGCTCACACGTTCAACCTTTGCTACACCGTTTTCGATTATGCGAAGACGCGCAGCGCCGATCGGTTGTTCATGATCATAAATGATAAAATGTGTGGCTGTTTTATCATGTTCATCTAACTCAAGATGTACTGGGACGCCCTGTTCTTTAACAAATACAGTTGTGCGAACAGTGAAAGCGTCATCATACTCTTTTTTATTTTCTACAATTTTTACTAAGTACAAAGTTTATTCAGCTCCAGTTAGTCGGAAAGTTTCGTAAGTTGTCCATGAGCCGTCTTCTAATTGATATAACAAATGAATGCGATCAATGGTATCTTGTTCATCAACACCAGCCATACGTAATTGACCAAAAATATCATCGTGTTGAGATGCCGTCATCCCTTGTGCGATTGTAATATGTGGTACAAAAACATGCTTATTAGCTCCGGATTGTATAGATGAGTTGATTGTTTGTTGCAAAGCTGTTAATTGATTTGTTGGTTCAATGCGGAAATATAGTACATTGGTTGTTGGGAAAAACGAACTGATACGAGAAGCATGAATTGTAAATGGTGCATGGTTCTCGGAAATAGTGTCTAAATTTTTTATAATGCCTTTAATTTCATCTTCATTTGCTTCAAAGCTGTCCTTTAGTGTCAAATGAGGCGTAATAAGAGCATAATGCAAGTCGTATCGCTTTCGATACGTGTTTGCTAAATCTTGTAACTTTTTTGTTGGAAATGCAACAATACCATATTTCAAAGTCCATTACCTCCCGAAAATTAACGATTTTTCTATTTAATTATAACAGAATTTATTTGATTCGTAATTCGAATACTCTCTAAATTAATTGAAATTTTCGATGAGAGCACGTCTTAAATCGGGCTTCCAATATTTCCAAGTGTGATTTCCATTAAATTCTTCATAAAAAGTTGAAAATCCTTTGCTTAACATAATTTCATGGAGCTGACGATTTGGTGTTAAAAAGTCTTTAATCTGCTTGTCCATTGTTAAAACTTCATCTTCATCTTTCCCGATAATATGATAAACAGAAATCGCAGAGGGAGTTTTAAATTGATCAACAGCTTGTAAGACATCTCCATCGACATACGGAGATTGTAAAATGACTTTGCCGAAAATGTTAGGGTATTTCAATGCGGCCATTAAGGATGCTGTTGCAGCCAAAGAATCGCCAATAAGGCCACGCCCCATTCCCATTTGGTAGGTTGAGTATTCATTGTCTATATAAGGGACTAATTCATGTGCTAAAAAGCGTAAATAGGCATTATGCTTTTCACCACTTGGAATATACTTATGTCGACGATCTTCAACATTTATATAAGGTACAAAGATGATAATGAGATTTTCAATTTCATAATCGTCGATCAGTTCGTCAGCTAAACGCGTAATACCTCCGAGTTGGAAATAGTCCTTTCCATCAGAAGCGATTAAAATATTGTATTTATATAATGGAGAGTAGTTTGCAGGAATATAAATGTAAAGTTGTAATTCCTCTTGCAAAGCTGCGCTATAAAATGTTAAATCCTCTACTGTCCCCTTGTCCAAAATTGACACTCCTTCTCATGCATATATAACAAAATTGTATCATATTCCTAAAGTAAAGGTATAATAAGTGTGATGTAATGCGACTAGTAATACTGGTTAGTAAATGGAAAAGAGGTTTGAATATGCACAATAAAGACATTAGAGTTCATTCTGAAGAAGTAGCAGTTGCCACACGTAATGCATTAGTGCGTCGTGGTGTATCCATTAAGGCAATCGCAGAAATCGTTTATGAAATGCAAAGACAGTATAATGATGGACTAACAATCGAGCATTGTATACAATCTGTAGAACGCGTTTTACGTAAACGTGAAGTACAGCATGCTGTATTAGTTGGAATTGAATTAGATGAGCTAGCCGAGAAAAAATTATTATCTGCACCATTACAACAAATTATCGAATCGGATGAAGGGCTTTTCGGTGTAGATGAAACAATCGCTTTAGGATCTGTTTTTACATACGGGAGTATTGCGGTCACAACTTTTGGACATTTAGATAAGCAAAAAGTAGGGATTATTAAAGAATTAGATACAAAGCCAGGTCATCATGTAAATACATTTTTAGATGATTTAGTTAGCAGTATCGCAGCATGCGCAGCTTCTCGTATTGCGCATCGAATGAGAGATTTAGAAGAAGAAGGCGGAACTTTTGCCGACATTGAGCCAAAAATTTTAGGACCTAAATCAAAACCACATACTGAAATTTAATATACAAGTCACTTGCCTTTATTCATATAGAGGTGAGTGGCTTTTTTTCATAACAAGAGTGAAATACACCAGCTGCAGAGTGAATTACTCAAGGAAGTGTTGATAGAACTGAGGAGGCGCTGATAGGAAGTGGAAAAGCGCCGATAGCACATGAAAATAGCATTTCTTATGAACGATGAAGAAATATGTTACTATTAATAATAAAATTATTCTAGTTGTGAGGGACGAAGTTAATGAAAATGCAAGATATAAAAACACTTATTACAAGTGGCACAATTATTCTCGCTGTAGCACTTTATATGATATTTAGTGATTCGCCAGCAGATAAGGCAGATGACCAAAAACTAGCTGAAACGAACCAATCAGCAGAAGCGGTTATATCAATAGAAGATGTAGAAAAGCAGACTGGCAATAAACGTTTTTCAGTTGACTATATCAAAGCTTATGACGGCGACACAATTCAAGTGATGATGGATGGGAAAAAAGAAAAAATTCGTTTGTTAATGGTCGATACACCGGAAATGCGTCATAAAGAAGATGGCGTGCAGCCATTTGCACAGGAAGCGACGGATCATACGGTAGAACTAATGGAAAATGCGAGAAAAATTGAAGCGGTTTTTGATGTTGAACCAGAAACGGATAATTATGATCGTTTATTAGCCTATGTGTTTGTTGATAATGTTTTATTGCAGGAATCGTTGTTAAATGAAGGGCTAGCGGCAGTTCGATTCATTCATAAGCCGAATAATACATTTGAAGAGACATTCAAAGAAATTCAAAAAGGTGCACAGCAACAAAAACTAAATATTTGGTCTCATGAAAACTACTTCAAAAAAGATGGCTTCCATCCAGAAGAAGTAAAATAGTTAGGGGTTTTCTTTAGAAACATAAAACGATAAAACTTGGAGGGTTTAATGGATAAAACAACATTATATGCATATATACAATTTATCGGAAAAGATGATTTTCCTTTAGACGTAGTGACAGAACGATTAGGCGTAGAGCCAACAAGAACGTGGAAAGTTGGAGATAGAGTAAATAAACATACTCCTCTTGAACGGTTTTATACGTGCTGGAAATATGAATCCGAAAAATTAGAGACATTGGACCCAGAAGATGTATTACGTCCAATACTGGATGTTTTTAAATTCAAAATAGATACAATCAATCAATTAAAAGAAGAACTGAATATAGATGTGCAAATCGAGCTAGTCATTGTCATGGAGAATGGTCGGACTCCGGGTTTAGTCATTTATCCTGAATTTAGTAGCTTTGTTAGTGCAATCAATGCATGTATTGATATAGATATGTATATCCATCCTTTTGCTGGTGAAGAGGGATAGTGCAATATAATTCAATAAATCCTCATAAACAATAGAAAAGGAAAATGCATAACCTTGTGCAATTTCCTTTTCTCATCAAAACTTCGTCAATATTACTTCGCCCGTTACAGCATTTATTCCTTTAATGCCTTGCTTTGTTTCGTGATGACTATACTTACTATTTTAAAATTTCTTCCGGCTCCTCTGTATCATAATAAACACAACGATCTCATTTAGTGCATGTTTTGCTGGCGCTATAATGGCAAAATTGTAAGTCATCAAATTATGACATATTGGCGAAGATTTCCCTCAATGAGTTGACAATGACCAGGTGCTACTATTATTCTTGTCTATGTAAGAAGTAATTGAGAATGATTTTCGTTTAGGTGGAAGTGCTTTCATTAGAATCGTTGAGATTGCGCTACATTTCACCTATAATGGACAAGGTAGATTGAAAAGGAGATATAAATATCAATAATTTTGTAGAGGGAGTTATTCTAATGAAGAAAATTGTATTATTTGTAATGCTTGTTAGCTTTGTTGCTTTCAATTTTGCATTACCACAAGCATCTGCACAAATGGCAGATGGATCTTATTCTTTAAAATATCAGGTCAATAAACCAGATAGTAACACGCCATCTATCGCAAATGATTATTTTTTAAAGCCTGCGAAAGTTACGGTGAAGAACGGCACAGCAACAGTTCAAATAACTTTAAAAAACAGTAAGTGGATTACAAAATTCCAGCCAGGTAGCGGAGCCAAAGTCGTGAGTGAAGATAAGGCAGCAGATACACGAGTTGTTCAATTCACTGTCAAAGATTTATCGAAGCCTGTTATTGCTGCGATGAAAATCGACATTGACGATATAAATTATCACCATGAGTATAGTGTTGCGCTTGCGTTTGATGCAGCAGCAATTACGGGAGGTACTACAGCAACAACTGGTGATAAAACACCAACTACAACAAATACGTCTACTGATGGCGGTCAAGTGTCTAATCCGCAAACAAGCGATGCAACACCATACTTATTAATCGTTGCATTAGCAGGATCAGCATTTTTATTATACAGAAAAAAATTCTATTCAAATTCGGAGGGTCAATAATGTTAAAAAAACGTCAATCACGCGCAACAAAAATGGTATTTGCTTCATTGTTAGCAGCTGCATTAACAGTGCCATCATTCGCAGGACTAGCTTCAGCAAATGGTGGTAATGGTATTGAAGCAACGAGTGAAGTAACTGTAACACCTATTAATGAAGCTATTACTAAAGAACAAAAAGTAGTATTCCAAACATTTAAACCAGGTACAACGGAATTACAACCGGCTATTAGTAATCATCTTGTACCAGAAGGTAAAATCGTTGAAAAAGATGGTAAATTAGAAGCACAATTAACTGTAACAGCCAAATCAGCACCAATGATTGCTGGATTACAAACAAAACAAGGTGAAGCATTTGTAGATGCGGCAGAAGTGAAAAATGCAGATGGAACAATTACGTATAGTTTCCCAATTTTAGCCGATACAGTACTTTCATCTAAAATCCATGTTGTTGTACCAGCTTATAATATGGATGTATGGTATGACTTCGATTTAAAAGCAGAAGTTGCAAAGGCTGAAGAAGTACAAGAAGTAGCGGTAACAGTATATAAAGATGGAACTGCTGAAGAGTCAATTATGAAAAACTACATAGCTTCAAATGTAGAAGTTACTAAAGTTGATGGTAAAAATGTTGTAGCAATGACATTCCCGAAAGGACAATATATTCAATCATTCCAAGTGGAAGGTAAAGATGCAACTTTAGTAAAAGAAAACAAAGAAACAAATGAGCGCACGTATTCTTTTGAAGTAGCAGACTTAAAAAAATTAGTAAATTCACAGATTCATATTATCGTAAATGAATTAGGTGTTAACTACGATGCTAAGCATAAAGTGCAATTCGGCTTTGCTGTAGAAGGTGCACAAAAACCAATCGTAAACCCATTCACTGATATCGATAACGATGGCAATAAAGACGCGATTTTAGCGTTACTAGATAAGGGAATTGTAAAATCGCAAGATAAATTCAACCCTTATAAAGATATTACACGTTCTCAATTTGCATTAATGGTAGCACGTGCATTAGAACTTAAAACTGAAAAAGTAGCCGGCTTCCAAGATATTGGAAATCTAGATGCTGAACGAATTGCTGCAATTAACGCACTTGCAGATGCGGGTATTGTAAAAAAAGGTGAGAAATTCAATCCAGGTGGTACGTTAACGCGTAAACAAGGTGCATTAATGATTTATCGTGCTGTAGCACATGTAGCTGGTAAAGAAGTGAACTATGGTGACCCAACATTACCATTCTATGCTGATGCTCATACAGTTACAGATGAAGAGGCACAAAAAGCATTCGCTTTACTATATACAGGTAAAATTATGACAGGTTCTACTACAGCTGATGGTAAAACAGTGATTAATGCAAATAGTCCATTGAAACGTACACAAATGGCAAAAATCTTAAATGGTTCATTACAATTCATGAAACGCTAATAGTACTCAACTAGCAACTTCCTCCTTCTAAAATAGAGGGAGGGAGTTACTGTTGTTTAATTTTATTGAACAGGGGTCTTTTACTTCTGTTGAATAAAGTTAAACCTTTATGAAAGAAGGAGGGACACAGACGATGCAGGTGAATAAAAAAATCATCATTTGGATAATGATCTTCACGATTATTGCAGTGGTTCCTTCTCCATTTATGTGGACGATTGCAAATGCTGAGGAAACACTGGAGATAGAGGATGGTGTTTACGACGTCCAATTACAATACTCGCCGGCTGAAATAGAAAGTGAAGATCTTTTTCGAAAAGATGCCATATTAGCAGCTTTGAAAGGTTCATATAAATTGTTGATTCCGCTAAAAAATGTGGAGAAGATGACCGTATTAAACGTTACCCAAGTAAATGAAATCGTCCCTTTTCAACTAAATCAAACGGAAAAATTAGTGCAGCTTGAGTTGCATGATTTACAACAGCCAATCATTATAGATGGCACAGTCGTATTACCATTGGAAGAGGAGCCTGTCCATTTTTCTAGCAAAATCAACATTGATACGAGTACCCTTCAACTAAAAGAAGAAACAGTGCCACCAGTTGAAGAACAGCCAGAGCCAACACCACCGCCAATTGAGGAAGAAAAGCCGAAAGAACTTTCACTTCATTACATATTGCTTGCAGATGGTGAAGATGAACCGTCAATTATGAATACATATGTAGATCCAGTGGCGAAAATCATTCAAAAAGATAGTAAGTACTTCGCTCAAATGACCATTTTAAAGTCGTCATGGGTAACAGGCTTTACGGTGGAGCAACGTGGCGTACAAGTGGAACCAGAGACAATTTCATTAAACGGTAATGTTCGTATTATACAGTTTGAAGTAGCGGATTTCACAAAGAAATTACGCATGTGGGTAAAAGTAGATATTCCTGAATTGCTTTATCACCATCAATATTATGTGCAGTTGCAGTTTGATGAAAAGCAAGTAGCGGAACTTTTCGGTAATGGGGAAGTGCCAGAGGATACAGAGTCAGAAGATAAAGAAAACAAGCCAATTGTAGGACCATCCACATCGGTAATTACAAAACCTGCAATAACACAGCCTACAGCACTCGATAAAAAGCCGGCTCTATTCTCACCACTACCAACAGTTCCAACGACGCAAATTGCATTAGAGGAGCAGCTTGCTTTTGACAGGGCGTTAGATGCTGAACTTGAAAAAGTGGAAGAAAAACCTGCTCCAGATGAGACGCAAAAAAAGAAGGAAGAAGTCGCAGCACCGAGCGCAATCGATCAGCAATTAGCTCAATTAGATAAAATTAAAATTGCTTTACTTGCAATAATTTGTCTATTATCAGGTGTTTTGTTAGTTCGCAGATTAAAAAACGCTAAAAAAGAAACGACTGAAGAGTAAATAGTGGGGGGATATAAAATGCATAACAAAACAAAAGTACGAGCGCTTTTTATGGCGCTTCTAGCATTATTCATGATTGCGGGATGTAGCGGTGATAAAAATGAAAAAACAGATGAGACAGTAAAAAAAGGAACGACAGCTGAAAATGAAGAGCGTATTGTAGCTGGAACAGTTGTTGTCGCAGAAATTTTAGATAAATTAGAGTTAGATGCAATTGCTGTGCCTGAAACAGCAAAAAAATTACCAGCGCGCTTTAAAGAGGCACAAACGATTGGGAATGCAATGGAACCTGATATGGAAATTCTAAAATCATTAAATCCAACAGATGTTTTATCTGTATCTACACTAGAATATGATTTAAAAGATAAGTTCGAGCAATTAAAAATCCCTGTAAATTTTTTAAATTTCCAAAGTATTGATGCGATGCAAAGTGAAATTATTAAACTCGGAGAGCGCTATGACCGCACGAAACAAGCGGAGGAATTAGTGTCAAACCTACAAAAAAATATTGATGCAATCCAAACAGTGACTGCAGGTAAGGAAGGGCCGCGTGTTCTTATTCTTTTAGGTATCCCTGGTAGTTATTTAGTAGCAACGGAGAACTCGTATGCAGGCGACCTTGTGAAACGTGCAGGTGGTGTGAATGTAATGGCCGGACAAGATGCTGAGTATTTATCTTCAAATACAGAGTACTTACACTCTAGTAACCCGGATATTATTTTACGATTATCACACGGTATGCCGGATGAAGTTGTAGCGATGTTTGATGAAGAGTTTAAAACAAATGATATTTGGAAGCATTTTAATGCCGTGAAAAACGGTAAAGTATATGACTTAGAGGAAGAGTTATTTGGTACAACGGCTTCATTGCAAGTGCCAACAGCTTTAGGGCAATTGGTAGAAATTTTCTATCGCTAAGTAGAAAAGGAAGAATGACGCTCGTATAGTGAGGTTGAACCCTACTGTACAGCGCTTTTCTTATATATAAGATGATTACGAATATGGTGGATAAAGGAAGTCCAATATGACAAAAAAAATTGTAAGCTTTTCAACAGTGATCGTATTACTGCTTGTGTCAATGGTCTATGCAGCAACGACAGGTAGTATTAAAATGGGCTTTTTTGAATTTATAGGCGCATTATTTGAAGAAGGTAATAGTCAAATGGAGGCCATTCGTGATCTGCGCTTCCCAAGAATAATTGTAGCATTATTTGCTGGTGCCGCTTTGTCCGTATCTGGCGTGCTATTGCAATCTGTTATGCGAAATCCGCTAGCTGATGCAGGTGTCATTGGTATTTCCTCAGGCGCCGCTTTCGTACAGTTGTTTATCATTTCATTTTTCCCAGCGTTATTTTTTATGACCCCTGTGCTAGCGTTTATGGGAGGAGCTTTTGCTTGTGCACTTGTCTTTGCCCTGTCATGGAAATCGGGGTTAAGCCCACTGAAGCTAATATTAGTAGGTATTGCTATTAATGCGATGTTTACGGGGTTAACAGAAGCTTTCATTAGTTTAGGTGGTTCATTAAATACATCGGCTTCAAGTGTCATTGGTTCGAATTTAACGATGCGTACATGGAGTGATGTATCGACGATTGTTACATACGGCTCAGTAGGTCTTATCGGTGCATTTGCCTTATATGGATGGTGTAATCTTCTTGTATTACAAGATAAAACAGCAAAAAGCATCGGTTTTAATGTAGCACGTTCTAGATTAATCATTGCTGCTGTGGCGGTATTATTATCTGCGATATCAGTGGTCGTAGCGGGTGTTATTTCTTTTGTTGGCTTACTTGTGCCGCATATCGCACGTCGATTAGTTGGTTATAATCATAAGGTGTTGATTCCCTTTACAGCCTTAACAGGTGCACTACTTATTTTAGTAGCAGATACAATAGGGCGCACAATTGTGGCACCGCTTGAAATTCCGGCTTCGACAATTATGGCAATTATAGGTGGACCATTCTTAATATTCCTACTACGAAAAGAGTGAAGTAACATGGATATACAAAATATTATTGTTTCACATGATAATAGAAGAAACCATTTAGATGGGGTATCAACGTCCATTCAAAAAGGAAAAATCACGACAATTATTGGTCCGAATGGTTGTGGAAAATCGACGTTGTTGAGCGTGATGTCGCGTAATAATAGTCCGAAATCGGGCCATGCCTTTTTAGAAAATAAAGATTTAGTTCATTATAAAGCAAAAGAATTTGCAAAAAAATTAGCAATTGTGTATCAGCAAAATGATGTACCAAAAGATTTAACGATTGAAAAATTAGTAGGATTTGGCCGTCTTCCGCATAATTCAATGCTAAAACGCAATCAGGAAGAGGATATAAAAGCAATCGACTGGGCACTTGCTTGTACGAATTTACTGGATAAACGTCATAATGATTTAGAAGCATTATCAGGTGGAGAACGTCAACGTGTGTGGATTGCGATGGCGCTTGCCCAGCAATCAGAGATTTTATGCTTAGATGAGCCGACGACCTATTTAGATATTTATTTTCAAATGGAGCTTTTAGAGCTTGTGAAAAGCTTGAATGAAGACGTTGGTTTAACAATCGTTATGGTATTACATGATATAAATCAGGCGATTCGTTATAGTGATCATATTATTATGATGAAAGAAGGACGTATCATCGCAGAGGGAGCACCTCGTGATGTGATTACAAAAGAAGTGATTAAAGAAGTGTATGCGGTGGATGCCATTTTTAATGAAGACGAACAATTAGGACTATACATGGTGCCACTAGGTATTTAAGGAGCGAGCTAGATGAAAAAGAAGCGGTTTAAAAATCGGGTGCTGACGTTTGTCTATTTAGCTGTTTTTATATATTCTGGCTTTGCGCTAGTTAGTTATTTGTTCACATATTATGAGGCTGCAAAATCTTTAAAGGAAGCGCAAGTGATATATGAAACGACTCTTGAGAATATTCAGCACGATGATGAGGACAGTATAGATGTGACAGACGATTTGACACAATATACAATCCGACCGCAGTTCGAGGACTTGTTAGCAGTAAATAAAAATATTGTAGGTTGGATTTCAGTGGATGGCACGAAGCTTAACAATCCGATTTTACAGACAGACAATAATGATTTTTATTTGGATCATAATTTTAAAGATGGTAGCAGTCGCGCAGGCAGTATTTTTATGGATTATCGTAATGACGTGACTGATATGAGCCGCAATACCATTTTATATGGGCATGCTATGAAGAACGGAACGATGTTTGGTAGCTTAAAGCAATATTTGAAGCAAGACTATGCAGATGCGCATGACATGATTTATTTAGATACTTTGTATGAGGGCTATGATGTAGAAGTATTTGCGGCATATGAAACGACAATTGATTTTTATTATATTGAAACGGAATTTCAAACGGATGAGGCATTTATGACATTTATAGACGAAGTAAATCGACGTTCAGTTATTCAAACGGATGTAAAAATTGGTCCAGAGGATAAAATTATAACGCTATCTACATGTAAGGATTCAGTTATGAGTGGCGATCATCGCTTCGTTGTGCAAGGGAAATTAGTGAAGCGGTAAAAGGGGGACCAACAGAGAAAACAACTTACTTCAAAATCACTTGACGTAAGTTGTTTATCATTGTATAGTAAGTTACATAAAGTAATTAATTACTTTTCGTAACTTGTTTTATTTATTATAAAAAATGCATATATTAACAGAGATTCAAGAGCTACCTATGTTTAACCTTATATAGAGGAAAACAAAATACAGTAGCTTTATTATTTTGACTAATATCTCGAATCCGAGATAAAAAACAACTTATTAATTAGGGGGAATTAACAATGGCAAAATGGAATATCGATTTAAGCCACTCAGCAATTAACTTTCAGGTAAAACACATGATGGTTTCAAAAGTAAAAGGGTTTTTTGATTCGTACGAAGCAAATATAGAAGCGGCTGATTTAACTGATTTAACAACAGCGACAATCGACTTCAAAATTAATACTGCGAGCATTAATACACGCAGTGAAGATCGTGATAATCATTTGAAATCAGCTGATTTCTTTGATGCGGATACTTACCCAGCAATCACATTTAAATCTACTAGTATTACGAAAAAATCGGATGAGGAATTTGTTGTAACGGGAGACTTAACGATTAAAGATGTAACAAAATCCGTAGCTTTTAATACTGAATATAACGGCAAAGGCACAAACCCATGGGGCCAAGAAGTTTATGGCTTTGAAGCAGAAACAAAAATCGATCGAGAAGAGTTTGGTCTAACGTGGAATGCAGCACTTGAAACAGGCGGCGTTCTAGTAGGTAAAGATATAAAAATTTCAATAGAGCTAGAAGTAAATCCAGCTTAATTGACAGGTTAAAAAGAATATAGTATTGGAATACCACAACCGTCATATTAATGGTTGTGGTATTTTTAGATGCATCAACTAAAGTTGAAGATGACGTGTGATTAAATGGATTTTAGAATGCTAGTTGATTGGAGTGGAAATTGTGTGAGTACTAATACCAAAAAGAATACTTCGGACAAGATAGGCATATATAAAAATATAGCTTGTATTTGGAGGAGATTATTATGAAAGTATTAGTGACCGGGGGATATGGATTTATAGGTAGCGCAGTAGCACGTAAATTTTATCAAGAGGGTGCAGATATATTTATACTAGATAATTTAAGCACTGGTCATCTAGGAAATATATCTTTTCCTCATAAATCCTATTTATTAAATGTAGAAGATGAAATTTGTGCACACTTCTTTAATGAGATAAATTTTGATGTCATTGTACATTGTGCAGCACAAACTAGTGTCCAGCAATCCGTAGAAATGCCGATGACGGACATCATACCAAATGTTGTAGGTGTGAGTAATATGTTAAATTTGGCATCAAAATATGGAGTAAAACACTTTGTTTTTGCTTCTTCAGCAGCAGTATATGGTACATCTAGCATGACACCATTAGTGGAAGAGCGTGCATGTAAGCCAATTTCTATGTATGGATTAAATAAATGGATTGGTGAAATGTATTGTACGAAATGGAGCAATGATTATGGTTTACCTACATTAATTTATAGATTTTCAAATGTTTATGGTCCTAACCAAGCTACAGGTGGTGAGGGAGCCGTCATTCCAACGATGCTAAAAAGCTGCAAAGAAAATAGTGTATTTACGATTCATGGGGATGGACAGCAAACGCGTGACTTTGTTTTTGTAGATGATATTGCTGATGCGATTTTTGAAGGGGTTCAAGCCAAATTGGAGGGCATTTATAATGTCTCAACGAATGAGGCATGGTCAGTAAAGCATATCACTTTATTGCTGCAACATTTTAATAATCCATTAGAAATTCAATATTCCAAAGCACGTGTAGGCGACATTCGACATTCAATTTTGAGTAATGAAAAGTTAAGTAAAGCAATTAATTGGAAACCTCGATATTCATTTACAGATGGTATAGATTGTACATTGCAGGCAATGCAAGTCGAAAAGTTTTTGAAAATGTAAGTTGTTGATGCATCACAATGATCATAACCTAGAGGTGATTTCCGTTCCGAGTATCCACGAGGATATGACGCGAGTAAAAGATAATTACTATGATGAAAATTGAATGAATTATAAAAGAAGACGAAAGTTTCTAAGGTGATAATTCACTTAGTGACGTTCGTTTTTTATTGTTAAGGAAAATTTAGTTTTTTAGCCTATGGATGAGATAGCGCATAGTTGTTCTCTAGAAAACAGTACTATATTTTGCTTATACGATGGTTGTCAGGCAGGCAACATCGAATGAATGTGGTACTTAAAGGGCTCGTGTAAGGTAGATAGTCAATAAAATTAAAAACATGGTGAATAAATAGCCAAAGACGGTCAATAAATCACAAATGGTAGGGAATAAAGTACAAAATATGCTCTTTTCAAGAGGTGATAGACGATTCCTTTCTTAGTTTTCGGAAAATTCTCTCATATCAAGGCTGATTCACGTTATAATTGAGCAAATAATAATTTGTTGAAAGAAGGCAAGAAAATGACACATAATCACGAAGAGAAAGAGCTGTTATATCCTGATGGGGCGGTCATGTATCGTGGCGGCGTAAAGAAGAATGATTTTGGACATGATATTTATGATGGCAAAGGTACGATATTTGACCAAGAAGGCTATGTATTATTTGAAGGTGAATTTGTTAATCACATGAAACAAGGAAATGGCATTATGTTTTTGAAGGGGCAGAAGGTGTATCAGGGTGAGTTCATCCAAAATAAAAAGCAAGGAAGTGGCATTTTATATAAAGATGGTCAGAAATACTACGAAGGTCACTTTCGCAATGATTTAATGGATGGTTATGGCATTTTATATTATGGAGAAGAGGTAGTAGCACCTTTTTTAGAACTCCGAGCACAACATCCTCAACTGAATCGACCACAATTTGAGGGGGATTTTGTCCATGGGATGAAAAAAGGAAAGGGTACACAGTATTATCCAAATGGTTTGCTGCAATACGAAGGTGATTTCATGTGGGATCGTATGCAGGGAGCGGGGAAATTATACTATAATACCGAAACACCAACACAGATGGAATTGGAACAAGGTTTTACTACTATGCAATTTGATGGTTATTTCTTTGAGGACATGAAGCATGGCAAAGGCAAATACTATACGTGGCAAGGTGTATTAAAAGCGGAAGGTCAATTTAAAGAGGATGCGATGACGGGAAAAGGTACATTGTATTATGATAATGGACAAGTTGCATATATTGGTGAACTTGTAGGTGGTGAAAAGCATGGACGTGGAGATTTTTACAATGAAGCGGGGAAAATTATTTATAGTGGAGAATTTATTCATGGTGAACGCCTACGTATTACTCCGGAAATTGAACAGGAAATTGCAAAGTTACAGGCGCAGCTAGATGGACTCGTCGGGCTACCAAATGCAAAGAAACAATTACATAATCTCATTAATTTTATAAAGATTCAAAGTTTACGTGTCGATCATGGTCTCACAAGCTTTCCGATGACATATCACCTAGTGTTTTCGGGGAATCCAGGAACAGGAAAGACGACAGTAGCACGCATTATTGGACAAATATATAAGTATTTAGGTGTACTTTCGAGTGGGCATTTTGTTGAAACGGATCGTGCAGGCTTAGTAGCTGGTTATGTTGGGCAAACGGCACTTAAAGTACAGGAAGTAGTGAAAAAAGCAACAGGTGGTGTGCTCTTTATCGATGAAGCATACGCTCTTATGAATGATAAAAATG
>JAVWKG010000035.1:0-18510 GCA_036638655.1 Lysinibacillus sp.
TCCGAAGTAGCTCAGTTGGTAGTAGCACCTGACTGTTAATCAGGTTGTCGCAGGTTCGAGTCCTGCCTTCGGAGCCATTTTTTTATTTGTGGGGAAGTACCCAAGCGGCTCAAGGGGCGCCCCTGCTAAGGGTGTAGATCGCGTAAGCGGTGCGAGGGTTCGAATCCCTCCTTCTCCGCCACAATAAAATAATGGCCCCTTGGTCAAGCGGTTAAGACACCGCCCTTTCACGGCGGTAACACGGGTTCGAATCCCGTAGGGGTCATACGAATGCACTTGAGATGAATACATCTTAAGTGCATTTTTCTTATTGAAATAACAAGTATAACTTTTAAAACTCTCTCCGGCGAAATTGAAGGTGCTTTTATCATCTAATTTGCCTGGTTTTATCACGCATGGTCCTTTGTTTATGTGCGGGTAGTACCATCTCATATATTAAATTTGCCAATGTGTTCGACATGTCTTGATGTCGAACGCATTTTATCTTCAAAAAAAACGTCTACATTGTAATAGTAGACGTTTTTTTGTGAATTTGTGAATATAGGTTGTGGTAATATTTGTGAGTGACAACTCTATTTCCATAGTTGTTATAAATTGCGGCTGACTAATTTAGCTCCGTGCAAGCATTCTTTCTAATGATAGACGAGCTTTTTCTGCTGTAATAGCGTCAACTTGAATACGGTTCTGTGGTTGACCTTGTTCAATGCTTTCTAGCGACCAAAGTAAATGGGGAAGATCGATTCGGTTCATTGTTAGACAAGGGCAGAAATTTTCGTTGAGCGAAATAATATGCTTGTCAGGATGTTGCTGGATAATTCGATTGACGAGATTCATTTCCGTACCAATCGCCCATTTAGAGCCTGCTGGAGCACTATTTATGACATCCAGAATGTATTTAGTAGAGCCTGCATCATCTGAAGCTGCAACGACTTCGCGGCTACATTCAGGATGTACGATAATACGCATTTCCGGATAATTTTGGCGAACAGCTTCAGTGTGTTGAACTGTAAAGCCTTCATGAACAGAACAATGTCCCTTCCAAAGAATTACTTGAATATTTTCTAGTGGCTCATCTGTTTCAAGTGTATTTGTAAGTGGATTCCAGACGGCCATATTTGTAAGTGGGATGCCTAAATCAAAGGCAGTATTTCGTCCTAGATGTTGATCGGGTAAAAAGAAAATGCGTTGTTTTTGGGTGAATGCCCATTTTACCATTTCCATAGCATTAGAAGATGTAACGCAAGCACCGCCGTGTCGCCCAGTAAATGCCTTAATAGCAGCAGTTGAATTGACATATGTTAGCGGGATAATCGTATCACCGAAAAGCTGCTGCAAAATAGGCCAAGATTGTTCTGTCTGATAAATATTCGCCATATCTGCCATTGAGCAACCGGCACGCATATCAGGTAAGTATACGGATTGCTGTTCGGAAGTGAGCATATCAGCCGTTTCAGCCATAAAGTGAACTCCGCAAAAGACGATGTGTTCAGCTTCTTTATTAGCGGCTGATAATTGAGCAAGTTGTAAGGAATCGCCCGTAGCATCGGCAAATTGAATGACTTCATCTTTTTGATAATGATGTCCGGGAATAAATAGCTTATTGCCTAGACGCTGTTTTATGGCGGCAATTCGGCTTTCCATGTCTTCTTTCTTCAATTTGCGGTAATGCTCAGGAAGTAAGTTTGCTTGTTGTAGTAGATTAGTTAATGACACTTGAAGGTGCTCCTTTCGCATGAACGAGTGCACTAATATCAAAGGCTTTCACGGAATGCGTTAAAGCACCAAGAGAAATCCATTGTATACCGGAATGTGCATAGTGTTTTAAATTATTTAGTGTAATACCACCTGAAGCTTCTGTAGCAATGTGATTAGGTACACTTGGAAGCCATGCTTGAATTTCCGCTGGTGTTCGATTATCAAACATAATAATGTCGACCCCAGCTACAATTGCTTCTTCTAGTTGTTCCTTCGTTTCAATTTCAACTTCGATTTTCACAGTGTGGCCAACCTTTGAGCGAGCAACTTGTACAGCATGTGTGATACTACCAGCAAAGGCAATATGATTGTCTTTTAGCATAATGGCGTCGTATAGCCCACTTCGATGATTGAAGGCACCACCTGTACGAACGGCATATTTATCGAGCATGCGGAGACCAGGTACTGTTTTGCGTGTATCACATACTTTCGCATTTGTGCCGATTGTTTCTGTAACAGCTTTATGCGCAAGTGTTGCAATTGCTGACATACGCTGTATAAGATTTAAAATCACGCGTTCACCAGTTAATAGTTTTTGTAAGGGGCCTTCAATTACAGCAAGTGTGTCTCCTACACGGACTGCATCACCATCTTTTTTTAATAAAGTAACCTTGATTGTACGATCTAATAAAGCGAAGCCATGTTCAATAATGAGCGTTCCGCAAAAAATACCGGCCTCTTTGGCATAAAAAGAAAAAGAGCCCTGCTGTTGCGGTGAATAGATTAACTCACTCGATAAATCTCCGTCTCCGATATCTTCGTTAAAAAATTGCTTGAGCATATCCTCGAGTTTGATGATATTCATATAAGGAATTCCTCACTTCCATTTGTCCTTGTTTAAAAATAATCCAACGTTGTTGCCAAAATGTATCCATCTCAGGGAAGTCACTGCGAATATGTGCACCACGAGATTCTTTGCGTGTTAGAGCCGCTTGCAACATTAATGCCGCGACGGTATGCATCATATACAGCTCCACTTTTTCCTGTGGAAGATCTTGTAAATGAACATGCTGTAAACCCTGCAAATTAGGTAAATAACTAGCTAATGTCTCCATGGCACTAGGATGACGTATAACGCCAAGAGCATCCATCATTGCATGCTGTAAGTGTTGCTTAGATAATAGTTTTGGTAACTCTTGTGATTTATTAGCAGGTTGTACTAGAAAATTTTGCTGCACACACCCTTCATCAAGAATGAATCGTGCCATATTTTCTCCAAAAACAAGTCCCTCTAATAGAGAATTACTTGCTAGACGATTAGCCCCGTGCACACCTGTACAGGCTACCTCGCCAATTGCATATAATTTAGGAATCGAAGTTTTACCATGGCAATCCGCAATGATCCCACCCATTAAAAAATGACTACCGGGTACTACTGGAATTAAACCTTTGTGTAAATCGACCCCATTTTCGCGACAAAGCTTTGTGACGGTCGGGAATTTTTCTTCAAAATGTTCAATACTAGTAATATCTATATAGGTTACTTGCCCGTTCGTTAATCTAGTAAAGAGCGTATGTGCTGTTATATGTCGGGGTGCTAAGTCTAATAGAGGATGGACCCCTTGCATAATCGGCGTTTTTTGTTCATCGACAAAAATGCCTCCTGCCCCTCTAACGGCTTCTGAAACAAGCCCTTTTGCTTCGCCATTAATAAAGAGCAGGCTAGGATGAAATTGCATAAATTCCATATCGCTAATAGCTGCCCCAACTCGATAAGCAAGTGCAATGCCATCACCAGTGTTCGTTGCATAATTAGATGTACAGCTATATAAAGCACCCGCGCCACCAGATGCTAAAATGACGTGATGGGCAAAATATCGTTTATCGCCTTCTTTACTTTTTACAATAGCTCCAATACATTCACCATCTGTGTTTAGCAATAAATCATAAGCCATTTCATAAGGATGTATTTTGACATTTGCAGGGAGCTGTTCAAGTAAGTAATCAATGAACACTTTACCTGTCTGATCTCCACCTGCATGTAGTATGCGATGGTGGCTATGCGCCCCTTCTAGTCCAAGGGATGGCTCACCAGAAGGTTGACGATCGATTGGTAAACCATTTGCAACAAATGCCTGCATCATCTTTGTGCCATCCTCTATCATCGCTGCTACATGTTTTTTTTCATGATGATGAAGACCGGCAGACAGTGTATCTGCTATATGGAATGACGTTTGATCCTCAGTGTTTGTCACAGCTGCAATCCCACCTTGAGCACGGTAGGAGCTACTGGTGTTTACCGATGATTTTGTAATAATGTGAACGTGAAGATGCTGCCCTAACATTCGAGCGGCCTGCAATGCGGCAATTCCGCTACCGATAATAAGTACATCTGTTTTGTACATTCATAATTCCGCCTTCTTTACAGTTGTCTTGTCACATATCTTTACATAAAATAAAAGAGAAAACAAGACTTGATATGAACAGGGAGGAATAGAAAAATGATTTATTTAGATTACGCAGCCACATCGCCAATGAGCAAGCAGGCGTTGCAAGCGTATTGTGAGGTTGCTGAACGATCTTATGGTAATAGTGCAAGCCTACATGATGCGGGGGGAAGAGCTAATTATTTTGTGGAACAGGCGAGAGTTATCGTCGCACAAACATTAGGTGTAAGCAAAGATGGGATTATTTTCACTGGGAGCGGTACGGAAGGAAATATACTAGCGATTTTGTCTTTAGCGATGGCTTCAACAAAAGGTAAGCATATTATTACATCGCAGGCTGAGCATACATCTGTTCATGCAGCTATGAATATACTTGAAAAAAAGGGTTATCAAATAACGAGGCTTTCATTACAGTCGAATGGCTGTATTAGCTTAGAAGATTTGATAGAAAATATACGTGAAGATACAGGCCTCATTGTAATCCAGCATGTTAATTCAGAAATTGGTTCAATTCAAGCTATTGAAAAAATAGCTGAAATTGCAAAGATGAACGATATTTATTTTCATGTCGATTGCGTACAATCATTTTGTAAGCTGCCTACAGATTCATTTAGCAGGAATGTTGACGCTATAACGGTATCTGCTCATAAAGTAGGGGGACCAAAAGGATGTGGCGCAGTTTATATTAATCCGGAAATTCGTATAACGGCTCTAACACCAGGAGTGACACATGAACGTGGCTTAAGAGGAGGGACGCTTGATACACCGTCCATTGTTGCATTTGCTGCAGCGGTAGAAGCATTTCAATATGAAGTCCAGCACTATGCTAAACTAAGGGAACATTTAAAACAGGGTTTACCAACAAAATGCTTGATGATTGAGTCTGGGCAACAGCTACCAAATATATGTGGATTACTGATGGAAAAAGTGGAAGGTCAGTATGTAATGTTAAAGTTGAATGAAGCGGGCATTTGTATTTCTACAGGAAGTGCATGCGATATTCACAGTGAGTCTGGCACAAAAGCGATTTTAGCGATGGGCTATTCAATAAAAGAAGCCCGTCAATTTTTCCGTATTTCATTTGGTCGGAGCACTACATTGGAGCAAATTGATCAGTTACTAGATTCTTTACGCAATACATAAGAGAAAATACATATTCTCAAGTTTTAATTGGAGAATATGTATTTTCTTTTAAAAAGATAATTGTTATAATAATATGGTAGGTGAAAAATTCTCTAACATTACAAAAATAGCTTAAAAAATCAAAGAAATCCTTTTTTTATAAAATAGTGTTGCAATATAATTAAATCCGTTATACAATAATTCTTGTCTTGAAGGACAGATAAACAACTTCAAAACGAACGATTAGGTTTTCAAAATAAGAGCTTCAAGACACAAGTAGTACAAGGAAGCAAACGAGTGAGTGAAGGAGCGTACTAAAGTACGTGACTGATTGAACGAGTGTAGCTGACGCAGTAATACGCCGTGTATTGGAGGGCGACATAGTTTAGTGATGATGGCAAAGAGGTCACACCCGTTCCCATACCGAACACGGAAGTTAAGCTCTTTAGCGCCGATGGTAGTTGGGGGCTTCCCCCTGTGAGAGTAGGACGTTGCTAAGCAATGAATAAAAACAGTCAGCTATATGCTGGCTGTTTTTTTGTATTTACTAATGAGAAAGTACACCATTGTTGTATGTATATCGTATAATAGATAGTGACGAATGGGGCGAATTAAGGTTATGAAAACAAACAAACCAATAGTAGAAGCACTTCGAGCTTTTGTAACAAAAGTACCTTATTCATTGCATGTTCCAGGGCATAAAAATGGGTTACTTTCGGCGCTTCCAAATGAAATAAAACAAGCTTTAAAATATGATGTAACAGAATTAACTGGATTAGATGACTTTCATCACCCAGAAGAAGCAATACAAGAAGCACAACTGCTATTAGCAGAAGCATATGGATCTGAGTATAGCTATTTTTTAGTAAATGGTTCGACAGTTGGGAATTTGGCAATGATCTATGCTACCGTAAAAAAGGATGAGCAAGTCATTGTACAGAGAAACGCACATAAATCAATATTCCATGCGTTGCAACTCGTTGGGGCGGTACCCATTTTTGTGTCACCAGAGTGGCATCAAATGTCGCAAACAGCTGCTTGTGTATCTTTTGAAAAATTAAAAGACGCTGTAGATAGTTATCCAGATGCAAAGGCTATTGTATTAACATACCCAACATACTACGGAATTACCGCGAGAGATATAGAACGTCAAATTCAATATTGTCATGAAAGGAATATCCCAGTACTTGTAGATGAAGCGCACGGGGCACATTTTGCAGCAAGTCGACTATTTCCGACATCAGCTTTAGCATATGGTGCGGATGTCGTTGTACAATCGGCCCATAAAACATTACCGGCAATGACAATGGCTTCATTTTTACATGTGAATTCAAAGTTAGTTAACGTTGAAAAAGTGAATATGTATTTGCGTATGCTGCAATCAAGCAGCCCATCGTATTTACTCATGGCATCCTTGGATGAGGCAAGGCATTATGTCCAAACGTATCGTGAAAGCGATGCTACATATCTATTGGAGAAAAGGGCTCAATGGATTGATGCTCTTAAGGCAATTGGGATGATTGAGATTGTAGAAGTAGATGATCCTTTAAAGCTGTTGATGCGAGTAAAGGACTATACGGGATTTCAGTTACAAAAAGTGCTTGAAGAGCAAAATGTATATGTGGAATTGGCAGATGCATTTCAAGTGTTAATTATATTGCCGTTATTGAAGCATGGACAAGTGTATTCTTTTGCAGACTTAAGAATATGTATTAAAGAGGCTATTACTAAATTAATGAATGAAGAAAAAAAAGTGAATAAAGAAAATGATATTATCTATCCAATAGCTACATATACAAAATCAGAAATATCGTATGCTGAATTAGAAACAAGTGACAAGGAATGGTTGCCATATATGCGCACCATAGGTAAGGTAGCTGCTAGTATGCTAATTCCCTATCCACCAGGTATACCATTACTCATACCTGGAGAAAAAATAACGGTGGCAAAATTGAGTCAACTGGAAGAACTAATAGCTGTGGGAACTGTTTTCCAAGGAAATCACCGCCTAACTGAAAAAATGATTGAAGTCATAAAGGAATAGTTGGAGGAATAAAAAGAATGAAAAGAGATTTATTTATTACATTTGAAGGTCCAGAAGGTGCGGGGAAAACGACCGTATTAAAAATGTTAGTTGCTCGACTAGAACAGGAAAATATTGATGTGTTAGCTACGAGAGAACCAGGTGGTATTGAAATTGCGGAAAAAATCCGCGGGGTCATTTTAGATCCGATGCATACGGCAATGGCAGAACGCACAGAGGCGCTATTATATGCAGCAGCACGTAGCCAGCATTATTATGAAAAAGTTCAACCAGCACTTGATGCAGGTAAGATGGTGTTATGTGATCGCTTTATTGATTCGTCTCTAGCGTACCAAGGATATGCACGTGGAATTGGTGTGGATGAAGTACTGTCGATTAATGAATTTGCTATCGGTAAGAAGATGCCTGATTTAACGATTCTTTTTGATTTAGAGCCGTCTGTAGGATTAGAACGAATACATGCGCATAGTAATCGAGAAATTAATCGTTTAGATGTAGAGAGTTTAGCATTTCATGAGAAAGTAAGAGAAGGTTATTTACAACTGGTAGATCGTTATCCAGAGCGAATAAGTGTAATTAATGCAGACCAAGCCATTGAGCAAGTAGTAGAGGATGTATGGACTTTATTACAAGATGCAATACAGTAAATTTATGAAGTTAGTTAGTATGTTATGATATAATGAGGACACCTAATCCATGAAAGGGTGAGTGCGAATGAAATTAATCGTGGCTGTTGTACAGGACCAAGATAGTAACCGTTTATCGAATGTTTTAACGAAAAATGGGTTTCGCGCAACAAAGTTAGCGAGTACAGGAGGCTTTTTACGCTCTGGTAACACAACGTTTCTAATTGGAACTGAAGATTCGCTTATTCCCAAGGTTTTAGACATTATACGTGAGAACTGTAGAGCACGTGAACAAATGGTAGCGCCGGTTTCGCCATTAGGTGGTAACGCAGATTCTTACATACCTTATCCAGTAGAGGTTGAGGTAGGAGGAGCTACTGTTTTTGTACTACCGATTGAACAGTTCCACCACTTTTAAATACGTGGAGGCGAAATCAACTTGAAAATCAATCAAGATATACGTGTTGGTTTAAATGCCAATCGCAAAGAGCCATTGCAAGCTAATAACCAAAATAACCGTTTTGGTGATATGGTGGTAAAGCAAGGAAATAAAATGCAGACAGACCAGCTGACAAGGCTATTAGGCGATATTTCTTCAGCGGGTGATCGTGTAGCAAGATCACGTAACCTTAGAGAATTGGCTCGTTTTAAAATGCTTGTGAAACGCTTTTTACAAGAAACAGTCGACCATGGAATGGAATTGAAGCAATCTCATACATGGAATCGTTTTGGAGAAGGCAGAAGACTTAAGATTATTGAAACGATTGATGAACGACTGGTAGAACTTGCACAAGACCTGTTAAATGAAGAAAAGGAAGCAATTGATTTACTAGATAAAATCGGTGAAATTAAAGGCTTGTTAATTAATTTATATATGTAAAACCCGTGTCTTATTTTATCTTTAGGCGCGGGCTTTTTTCAAAGGGCAAGGTAGAAATATGAAAAGGCAACTTCATTTGAGGTGCATTTTTAGATAAAAAGGTGATTCATAATGGCAAGGAATGTTGAAGAACTAAATACATTACAACCAGTCGTAATGAAGCAACTGCAAACGATTTTTGAAAAGAACCGACTAGCACATGCCTATATTTTTGATGGAGAAAAGGGCACGGGTAAAGTAGATATTATGCAGTTTTTTGTCAAATTAATGCTGTGCGAAAATCCTCGAAATAATGTTCCATGTGAAACATGTCGAAATTGCAGACGAGTTGACTCAGGCAATCATCCGAATATCTATCAAATTTTTCCTGATGGTCAGTTCATTAAGATTGATCAAATTCGCGAATTAATTGCGGAGATGAAAATGATGGGGGTTGAAGAGGGGCGCAAAATATATGTGCTCCATCATGCAGATCGCTTGAATGTCTCATCTGCCAATATGTTGCTGAAATTCTTAGAGGAGCCAGACGGTGAAGTGACGGCAGTGCTCCTTACAGAGCAAATGCAGTCGATATTACCAACAATTCGTTCTCGTTGTCAGCATGTGAAATTTTTGAAATTGTCGAGAAAGTTATTATTAGAGCATTTACAAGAACATCAAGTAACTTACTCAATGGCTTCTACAGTTAGCATGGTGACGAACGAGCTCGAAACAGCAATTCTTTTAGCAAATGACGAGCAGTTTGCACAGGCTAGAAAAACAGTGTTAAAATTAGTTGAGGCAATTAGACAAAATGTACATGAAGCAATGCTTGTCCTACATGATGAATGGTTACCTTTATTTAAAGAAAAAAACGAAATAGAGCAAGCATTGGACTTACTGTTATTTGCTTATCGTGATATAGTGGCTATAAAAGCTAATCCCGAAGCAGCTTGTACTTACCCAGACATGTTACAAACATTTAAAGAAGCTGCATTGCATTCGACTTATGACCGTTTGTCTAGTCAAATGCAAGCAATATTACAGGCGCGTGGACAATTGCAGCGTAACATGAATAGGACGTTAATGATGGAGCAGTTAATGCTAAATCTGCAGGAGGGATAAACATTTGTATAATGTAGTGGGAGTCCGCTTTAAAAAGGCGGGTAAAATATATTATTTTGATCCGGCAACATTTCTACTAGACACGAATCAGTATGTCATTGTAGAAACTGCTCGAGGTGTTGAATATGGTAAAGTTGTTGTCCCTCAAAAAAAAGTAGGGGAAAATGATGTAGTATTACCATTAAAACAAGTATTACGACCAGCTGATGAGCGTGATCGTATACAGGTTGAAGAAAATTCAATCGAGTCAAAACGTGCTTTTGATCTAGCGAATACAAAGATCATCGAGCATAAATTAGAAATGAAGCTTGTTGATGTTGAGTATACATTTGATCGCAATAAAATCATATTTTACTTTACTGCAGAAGGTCGTGTTGATTTCCGTGATTTAGTAAAAGATTTAGCTTCAGTATTCCGTACAAGAATTGAGCTTCGACAAATTGGTGTGCGTGATGAAGCAAAACTTTTAGGCGGTATTGGCCCATGTGGTCGTATGCTTTGCTGTTCGACATTTTTGGGTGATTTTGAACCAGTGTCTATTAAAATGGCAAAAGACCAAAACCTATCTTTGAATCCATCTAAAATTTCAGGTCTTTGTGGACGTTTAATGTGCTGCTTAAAGTATGAAAATGACGAATACGAAGAAGCAAAAGAAGGAATGCCAGATATCGGTGAAATAACAATGACACCAGATGGAAGAGGCAAGGTAGTTGGTTTGAATGTTTTAGAACGATTAATTCAGGTGCACTTACAACAGCAGGAGCGCACAGCAGAATACACGCTAGAAGAACTTTTAGCATGTGAAAAAAATCTTATATAGATAGAGAATGTAATGAGGTGGCTTGAGTGAGGGACCGTAATTTCTTAGATACTGTTATGGAATTCGAACAACAGCTCGAATCAATGCAAGAACAATTTGGTGCATTGAAACAATTTGTAGCGTTGATGATGGAAGAACATAAGGCGCTCGAAACAGAAAATCACCACCTTCGAACACGACTAGAAGAACTCCTTTCCAATCAAAATACCGAGGAACCAGCGAATTTTGATGAAAAGAAGGAAAGTCCAATAGACGTTGGTGAAGGTTACGATAACTTGGCGCGTCTTTACCAGGAAGGTTTCCATGTTTGTCATGTGCATTTTGGAAGCTCACGTAAGGGTGAAGATTGCCTATTCTGTCTATCGTTTTTAAATAAACAAAATGTCTAATAGAAGACTGATTCCCGCTATACTTAGTGGTCATCAGTCTTTTGTTTTGTAGCAGTAGGAGGAAGTTATGATGGATGAATGGTTGAAAAATGATGAGAGGCTCGATTACTTATTGGCTGAAGATTTACGTATTATTCAAAGCCCCTCGGTTTTTTCATTTTCATTGGATGCAGTGTTACTAGCAAAGTTTGTAAACGTGCCGCATCATAAAGGGAAAATTGTAGATTTATGTTCTGGTAATGGAGTTATTCCATTATTTTTAAGCGCACGTACTAAAGGGCAAATTACAGGAGTAGAATTGCAGCCACGCTTATATGATATGGCTGTACGTAGTGTACGTTATAATCAGCTAAATGAGCAGATTAATATGGTACTTGGTGATGTGAAGGAAATTCCAGCACAGATAGGTGTAGAGAAGTATGATGTTGTAACATGTAATCCACCATATTTTCTAGCACATGAAGCAAGTGACAAAAATTTAAGTGAACATTATGCCATTGCTCGACATGAATTGCATTTGACGTTGGAAGAGGCCGTACAAGCAGCAAGTAAATTATTAAAACAAGGTGGAAAGGCGGCATTTGTTCATCGTCCTGGACGTTTACTAGATATCGTGATGGCAATGCGAGCTAATCGACTAGAGCCAAAGCGTATGCAGCTTGTATATCCAAAAGAGGGTAAGGAAGCGAACACATTATTAATAGAAGCTATTAAAGATGGCAAACCGGATTTAAAAATTTTACCGTCGTTATATGTTTATGATGCGAATAATGAGTATACAGCTGAAGTGAGAGAGTTATTATATGGACAAGAAGAGTAGTCATTTTTTTTATGTGTTAGAATGCGTCGACGAATCGTATTATGCAGGTTATACAAATGATTTGGAAAAGCGTGTAGCTACACATAATGCAGGCAAAGGGGCAAAGTACACTAGAGCAAGAGGTCCTGTGACATGCATTTATTTTGAAACTTATGAAACGAAGCAAGAAGCTATGCGTGCCGAGTATCGCTTTAAACAGTTAAACAGGATGCAAAAGACGAAGTATATAGGGAGAGGTTAAATAGTGAAATCACAAAAGAGTACACAACATGAGCATGCTAGCTGTTTGTATTTAGTGGCCACACCAATTGGCAATTTAGAAGATATAAGTGTTCGTGCATTGCGTATTTTAAAAGAAGTAGATGTGATTGCAGCTGAAGATACGCGCAACACAAAAAGATTGTGTAATTACTTTGAAATTGAAACACCACTCATTAGCTACCATGAACATAATATTGAAGCTGGTGGGGAGAAGCTAATGTCATTTTTACGTGAAGGGAAGACGATTGCTTTAGTTAGTGACGCGGGCTTGCCTTGTATTTCGGATCCAGGTTCAGATATTGTTGTAAAGGCTATCGAGGAAAACTTTGCAGT
Source organism: Lysinibacillus sp. (assembly GCA_036638655.1). GTDB lineage: Bacteria > Bacillota > Bacilli > Bacillales_A > Planococcaceae > Lysinibacillus. The sequence goes on from JAVWKG010000035.1 coordinate 12,542, forward strand.
AGTACCTATTCCAGGAGCAAATGCAGCAATCTCGGCTCTTATTGCTTCAGGGTTAGTGCCGCAGCCATTTTTCTTTTATGGATTTTTAAATCGCAATAAAAAAGAGCGCCGTCAGCAATTAGAAATATTAAAAAAACGCGAAGAAACGATTCTTTTATATGAAGCACCACATCGTATAAAAGAGACTTTAAAAGATATGGAAATGGTACTAGGTGAGCGCCGTGTAGTACTTGCGCGAGAGTTAACAAAGAAGTTTGAGGAATTTCTCCGTGGTACGTTAGCAGAAGCAGTTGAATGGTCGCAAACGTCAGAAATTCGTGGGGAATTTTGTATTGTACTTGAAGGAAATCAACATGCATTAGAAGAGGAAAGTGAAGAGGTTTATTGGGCTGCAATGTCTGTTGAGGAACATGTTGACTATATAATAGAAGAAAAGGGTATTCATTCGAAAGAAGCGATTAAAGAAGTATCGAAATTACGCCAAGTGGCAAAACGCGATATTTACAATGAATATCATAGTGAATAATAGTACACGTTTATAAAATAGCGTTGAGTGGCATTATATAAAGGATAAACAAAAAAAACACCTGAGATATAAAGCTTGTCTCAGGTGTAAAAAATACTTATTTTTTTAAGTTAGTTTGGATTTCGTTTACTAACATTTCCGCACCTTCTGGGCTCAAAATTAATTTGCCCCCAACAAGACGGAAGTTGTCATCTGAAACTTCACCTGTAACTGCACACGTCATATTTGGCATATATTTTTTTAGAATGATTTTATCATCATCTACGTAAATCTCTAATGCGTCTTTTTCAGCTATGCCTAATGTACGACGTAGTTCGATAGGAATAACTACACGACCTAATTCATCGACTTTACGAACAATACCTGTAGATTTCATGACAATGTTCCTCCTAATAGTTCTATTAATAATTCGTCATATTTCGACATTGATAACTTGTCTGATTAATATCATACCAAGTAATGCCATATACGTCAATTAATTAGTATTCATTTTACAATGAAATTTTGAGTATTTCTGAAGGGTAGTGGAATATTTTGTATAAAAAGATTACTTTTGTTATATTATAACCGAAATAGTTCTATTAGTCCTTAAAAATGTAATAAAATGAGTGGTTTTTTTTCGACATATTTCTTATTAAATAAACTTTCATTGAAACGAATTTAGTACTTCGTTAGAATAGAAAGTATACTGTGAAACAATGGAGGCAGTTCTAGTGAGCGAACAAAACAAAACATTCTATATAACAACCCCAATTTATTATCCAAGCGGCAAGTTTCATATCGGTACGGCGTATACGACAGTAGCGTCTGATACGATTGCACGTTACAAGCGTTTACGCGGCTATGATGTGCGTTTTTTAACAGGTATGGACGAGCACGGACAAAAAATACAAGAGAAGGCAGCTGAAAGTGGCAAACATCCACAAGAGTATGTGAATGAAATTGCAGCCGCTGCGAAAAAACTTTGGGCTCTAATGGATATCTCTTACGATGATTTCATTCAGACGACTGAAGAACGCCATAAAGCGACAGTTGAAAAGATTTTCCAAAGGTTTTTAGATAATGGTGATATTTATAAAGGTGAATATGAAGGTTGGTATTGTACACCTTGTGAGTCATTCTTTACTGAAACACAATTAGAAGATGGGAATTGCCCGGACTGTGGTAGACCTGTGCATAAAGTAAAAGAAGAATCATACTTCTTTAATATGAAGAAATACGCAGATCGTCTGTTAGCTTATTATGAAGAAAACCCAGGATTCATTGAGCCGGAATCACGCAAAAATGAAATGATTAACAACTTCATTAAACCAGGACTTGAAGATCTATCTGTATCACGTACTTCATTTGACTGGGGTATAAAAGTGCCAAGCAATCCTAAACATGTAATTTATGTTTGGGTGGATGCATTAACAAACTATATTACTTCGTTAGGATATCTTTCTGATGATGAAGGGGAATTCAACAAATACTGGCCGGCTGACGTACAAGTAGTTGGAAAAGATATTGTGCGATTCCATACGATATATTGGCCAATCTTCTTAATGGCATTAGATTTACCATTACCGAAGAAAGTATTCGCGCATGGCTTTATTATGATGAAAGACGGTAAAATGTCTAAATCGAAAGGTAATGTTGTCTATCCTGAGATGCTAATTGAGCGTTATGGCCTCGATGCGACACGTTATTTCTTATTACGCGAATTACCATTTGGCTCTGATGGTGTGTTTTCACCGGAATCATTTGTAGAGCGTACAAACTTCGATTTAGCAAATGATTTAGGTAACTTATTAAACCGTACAGTTTCGATGATTAACAAGTATTTTGACGGTGTTATTCCTACAGAAAATCTTCACCCGACAGAATTCGATGCATCTTTAAAAGAACAAGCTGAATCTGTGCGTATTAAATATGAAGAAAGTATGGAAAAAATGCAGTTTAGTGTCGTATTAGCTGATCTGTGGACACTTATTTCACGTACAAATAAATACATCGATGAGACTCAGCCATGGGTATTGGCGAAAGATGAAGCAGACAAGCCAAAATTAGGTGCAGTTATGCGTAATTTAGCGGAGAGCTTACATCATATTGCTGTCATGCTTCAACCATTTATGACAACTACGTCGAAGCGTATGATTGAACAGTTAGGGTTAGATGATAGATTTTTAGCTTGGGAAACAATTGAAACATTCGGCAATACTATTCCAGCAAACATTAAAGTGGTAGTTAAAGGAATTCCTATTTTCCCTCGTTTGGATAGTGAAATCGAAATTTCATATATTCGCGATGAAATGCGTGGTTCGGTAAAAACGGAGCAAGTTGAACAATCTAACTCAACAAATAAGGTTGACGAAAACCCAGAAAATCCAGAAATTTCAATAGATGATTTCTTAAAAGTAGATTTGCGCGTTGCAACGGTTATTGCATGTGAACCTGTACCAAAAGCAGACAAGTTATTGAAGTTGCAAGTAGATCTAGGATATGAGCAACGCCAAGTTGTTTCGGGAATCGCAAAATATTATACAGTGGATGAATTAATAGGGCAAAAGGTTATTGTTGTTGCTAATTTAAAACCTGTAAAACTTCGCGGTGAATTATCGCAAGGTATGATTTTAGCAGGTGAAAAAGATGGGATTTTAAAATTGGCGACTGTCGATGAAAGTCTTGAAAACGGAGCCAAAGTAAAATAGCAAAAATCAAAAGAAACCTGTTGAACTTGAGATGTTCAGCAGGTTTTTTTAATCGGTAGAAAAAAGGAGGTATTAGTTATATCGATATAACTAATGCGGCAATTTCTAGTATTTTTAGTAGATAATTAGGTTTTGCACAGTACATTATATAGAGTTATTCATCATATTTTTGAATTGTTTGTAATAAAATTGTAATATCAATGCAAGATATGAAATGCTATTTGCTAATAAAATTTAAGGTAGGAGAATGATAATGTTCATCGATACACATGTGCATTTAAATGCAGAACAATACGAAGATGATTTACAAGAAGTAATAGAGAGAGCAATCCAAGCAAAAGTAGAGACAATGGTAGTTATCGGCTTTGATCGTAAAACAATTGAGATAGCAATGGAGTTAGTTGAGGCATATGATTTCATATATGGTGTAATCGGCTGGCACCCTGTAGATGCAATTGATTGTACAGAAGCAGACTTGAAATGGATCGAAGAACTAGCTGCACATCCGAAAATAGTAGGTATTGGTGAAACAGGTCTTGATTATTATTGGGACAAGTCTCCAAAGGAAGTACAACAACAAGTATTCCGTAAGCAAATTCATTTAGCGCAAAAGCTGGACTTACCGATTATTATTCATAATCGAGATGCGACAGGTGATGTTGTACAAATTTTGCGTGAAGAAAATGCAGCTTCAGTAGGTGGAGTGATGCATTGCTTTAGCGGTAGTGTTGAAACGGCACAGGAATGTATTGCTATGAATTTTATGATTAGCTTAGGTGGACCTGTAACTTTCAAAAACGCAAGACTGCCGAAAGAAGTAGCAAAGGAGATACCTTTAGAGCATTTAATGATTGAAACAGATGCACCATATTTAGCACCGCATCCACATCGTGGAAAGCGAAATGAACCTGCATTTGTCCCGTTAGTAGCAGAGGAAATTGCCCGATTGAAGGAAATGCCAATTGAAGAAGTTGCTAGGATTACAACTCGAAATGCGAAAATATTTTTTGGGATAGACGTATAACCAGCTAAGACGTCTCCAATACTGCATTTAGACGAACTTAATTTGCACTGGCGAAATTTTTTAAAAGACATTCCAGTTGACAGTGGCAAAACTAGTACGTATAATCCAAATTTGTATTAAGGAGGCGTTTTTTCATGTCAAATAATTCCATGAAAAACTTGTTCTTAGGATCATTGAGGAGTAAGCAAACAGTGATAAGAATAATTTCACTTGTCCTGTTTGTTTCAGTCATTACATTTGTACTTTATCAAGGTACTAAAAAAACCGTAACTTTAGATAATAACGGTGAAACAATTGAAGTAGCAACGCATGCAAAAACTGTGGAAGAATTTTTGGAAACCCAAAATATTACTGTAGCAGAACATGATAAATTATCACCCTCACTGAACACTAAAATTGCTAATGGAATAGCAATCGAATGGGAACAGGCAAAAGAAGTAACGATTTCAGTTGACGGAAATCAGTCAAAGGTAAGGACAACTGAAAAACTAGTGAAGAACATTTTGAAAGAAGCAAATATTGAAGTGTCGGAGCACGATTTAGTAGCAAAAGGCTTAGATGCAGAAATAGGAGCCGATAACAAAATCGATATTCAAAAAGCGTTTCAGTTAACGCTTGTCGATGGCTTAGAGAAAAGACAAGTTTGGTCCACTTCGACTACGGTCGCTAACTTTTTAAAACAACAGGGAATTCAGCTAAATGAATTTGATCGTGTCGAGAATAACCTGGAGGATGTTATCACTCCAGAGAGTAAAATCGCAGTCGTTCGCGTAGAAAAGGTTATCGATGTAGTGGAAGATCCTATCGATTTCGCAGTAGAAACGAAGAAAGATTCTTCTATGCAAAAAGGGAAAGAAAGAGTTATAACAGCGGGCGAGAAAGGCCTAGTGTCTCGTACATTTGAAGTAGTTAAAGAAAATGGTAAGGTTGTAGGGAAAAACCTACAATCAGAGAAAATCGTTAAAAAACCAACCGGAAAAGTGGTAGCTGTTGGGACAAAGGTTGTCTTAGCAAGCAATACTACTGTTTCGCGTGGGCAAAATAGCACGGAGCCTACTAGTGGTAAGGAATTTTACGTAACAGCTACAGCCTATACACCGTATTGTAAAGGGTGTTCAGGCATCTCAGCTATGGGTATAAATTTACGTGCCAACTCAGGTTTAAAAGTAATTGCGGTAGATCCATCTGTTATTAAACTAGGATCGAAAGTTTGGGTTGAAGGCTATGGTAATGCCATTGCTGGCGATACTGGCGGCGCAATTAAGGGCAATAAAATCGATATTCTTGTACAATCAGACGCTCAGGCTAGAAGCTGGGGACGTAAGAAAGTACGTATTAGAGTATTAAATTAATTGATTAAATGAAGTGTGACTAAATATATTTCTAGCTTGCTTTCCCGTGTTGACTGGCGGGAAAGCCTTTTTTTTGCTTAGCTTTATATAAGTGCACAAAAGGTGTATAAGGCTTGAATCTCTGTACATCTATAACTTGCGGTTGTAAAATGGTCAGAAGATAGTGTAGAAAAGAGGAGCCTCTTTGGATATTAGGGAAATTATAGTCGTCGAAGGAAAAGATGATACGACGGCGATAAAACGGGCAGTTTTTGCAGATACAATTGAAACGAATGGGTCAGCTATTTCTGAGGAAATACTATGTCGTATTCAGCACGCACAGGAAAAAAGGGGGGTAATTGTTTTTACAGATCCCGATTACCCTGGTCGCCGTATTC
>JAVWKG010000035.1:18520-25677 GCA_036638655.1 Lysinibacillus sp.
GATTATCGAGGAGCGTGTAAAAGGTGTGAAACATGCATTTTTAGCAAAGGAAAAAACAATTGCTAAAAACGGGAAAGGTCTAGGTATTGAACATGCTGCGGATGAGGATATCCGAACAGCATTAAAAAATGTCTATACACCAAATGAAAATGAAGCAATAACAGATAATATTACATTAGAAGATTTAATGACAGCTCATTTAATTGGTCATCCTAAAGCAAAGGAACGACGAGATCGATTAGGGGAGATTTTAAATATTGGAGCAACTAATGGTAAACAGCTTCATAAAAGATTGAAAATGTTTCAAATTACAGAACAGCAATTTGGTCAGGCAGTGGCCCAACTAGATGTGGAGGAATAGCATGTATAAAGATATTGCAACACCAATTAGAACGAAGGAAATTTTACAGAAGTATGGTTTTTCATTTAAAAAAAGTTTAGGTCAAAACTTTTTAATCGATCCAAATATTTTGCGTAACATCGTAAGCCATGCCAATTTAACAGAGAATAGTGGAGCGATTGAAGTCGGACCTGGTATAGGTGCATTAACAGAGCATCTTGCAAGAGGTGCTAAAAAAGTTGTGTCATTTGAAATTGACCAACGATTATTACCCGTGCTTGAAGATACACTAAGTCCTTACGACAATGTGACGATTGTACATTCGGATATTTTAAAAGCTGATGTGGAAAAGGTAATTGAGGAAGAAATGAGTGGGATAGAAGATATTATGGTTGTTGCCAATCTTCCATACTACGTCACAACGCCTATTTTGATGAAGTTATTAAATGACCAATTACCGATTAGAGGGTTTGTAGTGATGATGCAAAAGGAAGTAGCAGAACGAATTACTGCCAAACCAGGTACGAAGGAATACGGTTCTCTTTCTATTGCGATCCAATATTATGTGAAGGCTGACATTGCAATGATTGTGCCAAAAACAGTGTTTATGCCCCAACCGAATGTAGATTCAGCGGTTATTCGCCTTATTAAGCATGATGAACCACCAGTGAAAGTAATAAGTGAAGATTTCTTATTTGAAGTTACGCGTATGTCATTTGCACAAAGACGCAAAACGATTTTAAATAATTTACAAGCTGGTTTACGAAAAGGTAAGGAAAAGAAGGGGAAAATATTACAAGCATTGGAAGCGGCTAGTATAGAACCAACACGACGAGGGGAAACTTTATCAATAGAAGAGTTTGGCAAGTTAGCCGATGAGCTATATCCAGAGTTTCACAAGTAATTCCTCTCAAAAAGTTAAGGGATTTCTATGAATGGAGTTCTATAATGAAACACGAACATTAGCGGAAGGGAAGTCTCTATGCTTGTCCGTGGAATGCGTCCAACTGTAAGGGAATATAAATAAATGCTAGGAACAATTATTTTGTTTTCCTCAATAATATTCGTATTTTGTGGTAGGGATTGAATTGTGTGACAGATTCGGTAAAGAGGCGGAAGAAAAAAACATATTTTTTTGTAATAAATAAGTTGACAATGAATATTGCTGACTGATAAAATATTATATTTTGTTGACTTTTTTTGCACCTTCATTTATACTTGTAAATAGTGAGGTGTAAGCGAAAATGCCAAAAACTTTAGCTGACATTAAAAAGTCATTGGATTGCCATTTAGGTAAACGTCTGCATTTAAAAGCAAACGGGGGTCGCAAGAAAACCGTTGAGTGTGCAGGAATACTGCGTGAAACATATCATGCAATATTCGTTGTTGAACTTGATCAAGAGGATAGCGCATTTAAGCGTGTATCTTACAGCTACACAGATATTCTAACAGAAGCAGTAGAGATTACATTTTTAGACGAAGTAGCACCAGCTGTTGTCGCAAAATAGTTTCTAGTACTTATTTTTATATTTTTAAAACACTCCTGTATTTTTTAAAAAATACAGGAGTGTTTTTCTGTTTATTGTTCATACTAACAAAGTCAGTTGCTTTAAAAGGAGGAAATAACATGGGGAAAAAAGGTATCATGTCACCTCAATTAAAAGAAGAGATTGCAAAAGAACTCGGATTTTATGATGTTGTGGAACGAGAAGGCTGGGGCGGCATCAAGTCAAGAGATGCTGGCAATATGGTAAAGCGTGCGATTGAAATGGCTGAAAAAGCGAGTGTAGATTTCGCGAAAATTAAAGAATAGTCATTTTATGAAAACTTTTGCAGTATAGGCTTATATTAAACACAACAAAGCAACTGACAGCTATAGCAGCTCCTATTACGAACGATGTAATAGGAGCTTTTCTTAATAGAAAGTGTTAAATTCCCATCGATGCTTAGTCATTATGGTAAAATAAACTTACTAAGGATACGCGGAGACGTACGAATCTACATGCGTAAGTAGAAGGAGGAAGCAAGATGCTTTATGTAAAGGCGCCTGCTAAAATAAATTTAACATTAGATGTGCTCTATAAAAGACCAGATAATTTTCATGAAGTGGAAATGATCATGACAACTGTCGATTTAGCTGACCGCATTGGGTTGGAATCTCGAGAAGATGGATTGATTGAAATTCTTTCAGCAGATCGCTTTGTGCCAAATGATCATCGTAACTTTGCTTATCAGGCAGCAAGTCTGATTAAAGATACATATGGCATTAAGCAGGGTGTATCAATCTCGATTGAAAAGGAAATCCCGATTGCGGCAGGGCTAGCTGGTGGGAGCAGTGATGCAGCAGCCACATTAAAGGGTTTGAATGAGCTATGGAATTTGAATTTGAGTATAGATACGTTAGCGGAACTAGGCTCGAAAATTGGTTCAGATGTTTCTTTTTGCGTCTACGGTGGCACAGCTCTAGCTACTGGTCGCGGAGAAAAGATTGCTGAATTGCCAGCCCCTCCAAATTGTTGGATTGTATTAGCTAAGCCAAAAGTGGGCGTATCAACAGCAGACGTTTACGGTGGATTAAAATTAGAAGGTATTGAACATCCAAATACGAAGCAAATGATTCGTGCAATTGAAGAAGAAGATTATTCATTGCTATGTGCATCATTAGGAAATGTTTTGGAAACTGTAACATTTAAATTACATCCAGAAGTTATCATGATTAAAGAACAAATGAAACGTTTTGGTGCAGATGCTACATTAATGAGTGGAAGCGGTCCAACTGTGTTTGGGCTAGTTGATAGCGAAGCACGGGTAAGTAGAATTTACAACGGTTTACGCGGCTTTTGCGAGGAAGTATTTGCAGTACGTATACTAGGTGAGCGGAATACGCTTGCTTAGACACGCACAATTGTGTTAGTTTTACCTAAGAATATTCGTGTTTAGGAGAGGGTCGCATGAAATGGAAGCGTAGTGAAAGACTAGTTGATATGACATACTATTTACTAGAACATCCACATCAGCTGATCCCGCTAACTTATTTTTCAGAACTATATCAATCAGCAAAATCTTCTATTAGTGAGGATTTGACGATTGTTAAGGAAACTTTCGAAGAAAAAGGAATCGGGTTATTGATGACAGTGCCGGGCGCTGCAGGAGGAGTAAAGTATATTCCTAAAATGTCCGAAGAAGAAGTTCGACAAGTTATACAAAATTTAATAGCAGAACTTGGACAGTCAGATAGATTATTGCCGGGCGGATATTTATTTATGACGGATTTGCTGGGCAATCCGGATTTTATGAACCGTGTTGGTAAAGTATTTGCTTCAGCTTATGCAAGTCAGCAAATTGATGTTATTATGACCGTTGCAACAAAGGGAATTTCGATTGCCCATGCTATCGCTAGACATTTGAATGTGCCGGTTGTAGTTGTTCGTAGAGATAGCAAAGTTACTGAAGGTTCTACAGTAAGTATAAATTACGTATCTGGTTCTTCTCGTAGAATTCAGACAATGGTATTATCAAAGAGAAGCATGAAGAGTGGGCAACGTGTCTTAATAACGGATGACTTTATGAAAGTCGGCGGTACAATGAATGGCATGAAAAATCTATTAGAGGAGTTCGATTGTGAGCTTGCAGGTATCGCGGTACTTGTTGAAGCTGAACATGCGGATGAAACATTAGTAGATGATTATTACTCATTAGTTAAGCTTCATGAAGTCAATGAAAAAGATCGTATGATTGCATTAAGCGAAGGTAACTATTTTTCACAAAGGGAGAAATGACAAATGAATGTAGTATCAACAACGAATGCACCGGCAGCAATCGGACCATATGCACAAGGTATGATTGTAAATGGTATGTTTTATAGTTCAGGTCAAATTCCACTAACAGCTACAGGGGAATTAGTGGAAGGTGATATTGTTGCTCAAACTCACCAAGTATTTGCTAATTTGAAGGCAGTGTTAGAATCTGCTGGATCTTCACTAGAAAATGTAGTGAAAACAACAGTGTTTATGAAAGATATGAATGACTTTGTGGCGATGAATGAAGTATATGCAGGTCATTTTGGCGACCATAAACCAGCGCGTTCAGCTGTAGAAGTGGCCCGACTGCCAAAAGACGTAAAAGTTGAAATTGAAGTAATAGCTGTTGTGAAGTAATAATTGTAAAGACTACTAAACGGAGTTTTTAAATTCCGATAGTAGTCTTTTTTTTATTCGACACCAAAAACATATGTATTTACGGGATGAGTTACTAGAATCGGTTTAACTTAATTGGAAATCTGTCACAATTTATACAAAAATACAATTATATTAAAATGAAGGATTCAAATTTTTTAGAATATTTGTTAAAATGTAAAAAGGGAAATATTCGGTAAATATACGACAATATATTTTCTAAAGGCATCCAAGATGAGAGGTGGTGAGAAAATGGAAGTAACTGATGTAAGATTACGTCGAGTACAAACTGATGGCCGCATGCGCGCTATTGCTTCCATTACACTCGACAGTGAGTTTGTCGTACATGATATTCGTGTGATTGATGGAAACGCAGGGTTATTTGTTGCAATGCCAAGCAAGCGTACGCCTGATGGGGAGTTCAGAGATATTGCACATCCTATAAATTCAGATACGCGCAATAAAATTCAAGATATTATTTTAGCAGCTTATCACAACTCAAGTGAAGATGAAGTAGTTGAACTTGAAGAAGTAGGCGTCTAAAAAAGTAATAATAAGAGTGCTTCGCAAAAAAATGTGAGGGCTCTTTTTATTTTCTTAGATGACGTAATAGAGAAAATAATGCACCTTTGTATGAAGTTTCAGTACTGAAAGGGATTTGTGACGAATTCATTGTTTTGTCAAGTCTCAATGCCTTGAAAATAGATGGCTTTTACTATATAGTCAGAAGAGAAAATGACCAATTTGGGGGACTTAAAGATGACTAACATTTTTGCGGTAATTTTGGCTGCTGGTCAAGGCACACGCATGAAGTCCAAATTATATAAAGTGCTCCATCCTGTATGTGGAAAACCAATGGTAGAACATGTGGTAGACCATATCCAAGTGTTAGATGTGAATCGCATTGTAACGGTTGTAGGACACGGTGCAGAAAAAGTTCGTGAGCAACTAGGGGAAAAAAGCGAGTATGTTTTACAAGCTGAACAACTAGGTACAGCTCATGCAGTGCAGCAAGCTGAGGTAATATTAGGTAAAGAAGATGGCACAACACTGGTTGTTTGTGGTGATACACCATTAATTCGCCCAGAAACAATGCAGGCATTATTTGAACATCATCAGTCCAAAAATGCCAAAGCAACAATTTTAACAGCAATAGCTGAAAATCCTACTGGCTATGGGCGCATTTTACGTGATACAAAAGGGCAAGTAGAGCAAATTGTTGAACAAAAGGATGCAACGCAAGAACAGCAACAAGTAAAAGAAATTAATACGGGTACCTATTGCTTTGATAATAAGGCATTATTTGAAACATTAAAGCTTGTGAAAAATGAAAATGCTCAAGGTGAATTTTATTTACCAGATGTAATTGAAATTTTACAGCAACAAGGTGAAATTGTTTCAGCATATGTAACAGAGGACTTTGAAGAAACACTGGGTGTAAACGACCGCTATGCATTGTCACAAGCGGAAGAGTTAATGCGTGCACGCATTAATGAACGCCATATGCGGAACGGGGTCACAATTGTTAACCCGGCAGCGACATATATTAGTGCGGATGCTGTAATCGGTCCTGACACGATCCTGCAACCAGGTGTAATGATTGAAGGGAATTCTGTTATTGGTGAAGATTGCTTAATTGGTCCGAATTCACAAGTTATTGATAGTCGTATTGGTGATCGAACTTCTATCCATTCATCTGTAGTAAGTGAAAGTGTCATTGCAGATGATACAACAATAGGACCGTTCGCTAATATTCGCCCACTTTCAAATATTGGAAGCCACGTGAAAATCGGTAACTTTGTAGAAGTGAAGAAAAGTAAATTAGGCAACGACACAAAAGTATCTCACCTAAGTTATATAGGGGATGCTGATATTGGTAGTAACGTAAATATTGGTTGCGGATCAATTACTGTCAATTATGACGGTAAAAACAAGTTCCAAACAATTATTGAAGATGATGTGTTTGTAGGCTGTAACACTAACCTAGTTGCACCAGTAAAGGTTGGTAAAGGTTCATTTATTGCAGCAGGGTCTACGATTACAAAAGAAGTACCTGAAGACGCATTAGCAATCGCTCGTGCAAAGCAAGAGAACAAACTCAATTATGTAAGCAAGTTAAATTTAAAATAATTTATCAACTATACAGGAGGCCATCATGCCGTATCAATATGCTAACTCACAATTAAAAATATTCTCACTTAACTCTAACAATCCACTTGCTCAAGAAATTGCGCAAGAAATGGGTGTAGAATTAGGTAAATCTTCTGTTAAACACTTCAGCGATGGAGAGGTCCAAATTAGCATTGAAGAAAGTATTCGTGGTTGTGACGTGTTTATCGTGCAGTCTACTTCTGCACCTGTGAATGAACATTTAATGGAACTTTTAATTATGGTGGATGCAGTAAAACGTGCATCTGCTCGTACAGTGAACGTTGTTATGCCTTACTATGGTTACGCTCGTCAAGACCGTAAAGCAAAAGCACGTGAACCAATTACAGCAAAATTAGTTGCCAACTTATTAGAAACTGCTGGTGCAACTCGTGTAATCGTACTTGATTTACACGCACCGCAAATTCAAGGATTCTTCGATATTTTAATCGATCATTTAATGGCAGTACCATTACTTTCTGATTACTTTAAAT
>JAVWKG010000036.1:0-25601 GCA_036638655.1 Lysinibacillus sp.
ATGCGGACTGCATGTTCTTCATGGCTACCGTGAGAGAAGTTAAGGCGCGCTACGTTCATGCCTGCTTCTATTAAATTCATTAAAGTTTCTTTTGATTCACTTGCTGGACCAATCGTACATACTATTTTTGTTTTTCTCATTCTCTACCCACTCCGTTTACGAAATATTAGATTGATAATTCTTTCATTAAAGTATATAACTCTACATCTGCAGTATGATTTTTTTGGAATGCTTCCGTCATATCATAATCGATTAATTCGTGATTACGAATTCCTATTGCACGACCTGCACGACCTTCCATAAGTACTTCCACAGCACGAGCGCCAAAACGCCCAGCTAATACGCGGTCACGAGCAGTTGGGGAACCACCGCGTTGCATATGTCCTAAAACTGAAACACGTGTCTCGATATCCGCTTTTTCTTTTAACATTTTCGCTAACTCGCCACCCGCCATAACACCTTCTGCAACGATAATAATACTATGTTTTTTACTACGAGCTACCCCATGCTTTAAGCGGGAAATAATTTCATCTAAATCAAATTTTTCTTCAGGTATTAGTACGGTTTCAGCTCCTGCAGCTAGTCCTGCCCACAGTGCGATATCACCCGCATCACGCCCCATAACTTCAACGATAAATGAGTTTTCATGAGACGTTGCAGTATCACGAATTTTATCTATCGACTCAACGACTGTATTTAACGCTGTATCAAACCCAATCGTATATTCTGTTCCTGGTACATCATTGTCAATCGTGCCTGGTATACCGACAACAGGGAATCCTTTATTAACTAACGCCATCGCACCGCGGTAAGAACCATCCCCACCGATTACGACTAACCCTTCAATTCCCGCTTCACGCATGATTGCAATTCCTTGTTCCTGCGCTGCATCTTCCTTGAACTCTGGGCAACGCGCTGAAAATAACTTTGTTCCACCACGTTGAATAATACCACCTACAGAACCTAAATCTAACTCTCTCATATTGCCCTTCATGAAGCCTTCATAACCATGATTAATACCGACCACTTCAATTCCATGAAAAGCTGCTTTCCGAACAACTGCTCTAATAGCTGCGTTCATTCCTGGTGCATCTCCGCCACTTGTTAATACGGCAATTTTATTCATTGTTTCAAACCTCCTGCAATAACTAATATTATTCACATTAACACGAAAAATCAAACAAAGAAAGGGCTCTAGGCGAGGAAATACATAACTATTACAGAAAATTTAAAAAGAATACGCTTTCACGTATTCTTCCTACACATAAGTAATAAAAACCCAACTTTTTGGACATTTATTGACCCAGTATAATTTATTCAACAAACTGTCCAATTTTCGCGAATTTTTCATAGCGATCATTTACTAATTGCTCGCCGTCCATATTATTTAATATTTTTAATGTATCTGAAATGCACTCTTTCAAATAAAGTGCCTGCTTTTCTACGTTACGATGTGCACCACCAGCAATTTCCGTGATAATGCCATCAATGACACCTAATGACTTTAAATCTGGTGCTGTAATGCGCATCGCTTCAGCTGCTTGTTTAGCTAACGAGGCATCTTTCCATAAAATTGAAGCAGCACCTTCTGGAGAAATAACTGAGTATGTGGAGTTTTCAAGCATAAACACACGATTCGCAACACCTAGTGCCAACGCACCTCCACTACCACCTTCTCCAATAACAATACTAATAACCGGTACAGTTAGCCCAGCCATTTCTACTAGATTACGTGCGATTGCTTCACTTTGGCCGCGCTCTTCAGCCGCTTTACCAGGATAAGCACCCTTCGTATCGATAAAACAAATAATCGGGCGTTTAAACTTTTCTGCCTGCTTCATTAGGCGTAGTGCCTTGCGGTAACCTTCAGGGTGTGGCATACCAAAATTTCGACGAATATTTTCTTTTGTAGATTTCCCACGTTGATGGCCGATGATCGTAATAGGCTGCCCTTCGAATAGTGCAATACCACCGACGATTGCTGCATCGTCACCAAAAGCACGATCTCCATGTAATTCGATGAAACTATCACAGAATGAATCGATATATTGCAACGTCGTTGGTCGATCAGGATGACGTGCCACTTGCACACGATCCCACGGCTCCATATTGGCATAAATCGATTGTTCTAATTGTGTTAGTCTCGTTTCTAACTTGTCAATTTCTCCTGACATATCGACATCTGCTTTTTCTGCAATTTGTTTTAACTCATCAATTTTTTCACGTAGTTGTACAACTGGTTCTTCAAATGCAAGTGTTTTAAGCATGTGAAACGCCTCCTATTGTATGCATTTTCACTAAAGTAGACAGCTGCTTTCTCATGTCTTTACGATGGAAAATAGCATCTAATTGTCCATGCGCTAATAAAAACTCTGCTGTCTGAAAATCATTCGGTAATTTCTCTCGCACTGTTTGCTCAATTACACGACGACCAGCAAATCCAATTAACGCTTGTGGCTCAGCTATATTAATATCACCTACTGATGCAAAGCTAGCCGACACCCCACCTGTAGTTGGGTGCGTTAAAATTGAAATAAATAAAAAACCTCTGTCACTATGACGTTTTAATGCCACACTCGTTTTCGCCATTTGCATTAGTGATAACACACCTTCTTGCATTCTGGCACCTCCACTAGCTGTGAAAATAATAAATGGCACACCTAATTCCGTCGCCTTTTCAATCGCACGTGTAATTTTCTCTCCGACAACAGATCCCATCGACCCCATGCGGAAATGCGAATCCATAATGGCAACGACAATTTGTTCTCCATCGAGTGTGCCGACACCAGTAAGCACAGCCTCATTTAAGCCTGTCTTTTGCTGATCTAATTCAATTTTCTCAACATAAGCAGGGAAACCAAGCGGATTGCTCGTTTTCAAATGGTCATCCATCGAAGTAAAAGAGCCTTCATCTAAAAATATTGCAACACGTTCATGTGCAGTCATTTTAAAATGATGATCACATTTCACGCATACTTTTTTATTTTTTTCTAATTCTTTTGTTAATTGGATATGACGGCATTCAGGACACTTCGTCATTAAATCTTCTGGAAATGTACTTTCTACATCTTCAAATTGACCATTTCTTTTTTTACGATTCCCTACAAATAAATCTCTTATTGCCATTACTGTCTCCCCCTCAAGTAGTAAGAAGCATTCACTCTTCTAAAGTTTCTAACCATTGCTTATAAGCCTGCAGTGCTTCTCTTTCATAGCCCAATTGCATTGATTTCAGCATTGTTTGTATGTGAATTTTCCCATCCTCAGTTGATTCTCGCGATAGAAATGCTCCATCATAAGCCTCTAATTGAAACCATATTTTCAGCGCTAGACGATTGCCCGATGCGATAATAATTTCACGTAGAACATCTTTACAAATAATTGTTCCTTCTAGCTCTAATTTCACAAACAAACTATCCCAAACAGGCAGAGCGCGCAATTCTACCGTACGACTGACTATTGAAATTGCTTCTTTTTCATGAATTTGTCTTGTAATATGGACATCTTTTTTTGATTTTTCATCTTCTAATATGAACATAGATAGCACTTCTACTAATTGATGATTATGTGTAGCTGCTAAAAAGGTGCCACCACCATGCTTAGTTTCAATTAGCCCTAATAGCTCCAAACTACGCAATGCCTCTCGTACAGAAGAACGTCCTACACCTAAGCGCTCACATAACACACGCTCAGAAGGAAGTTTACCACCTGGCTGTATTTTTTCGATTCGGATTAATGTTCTTAGTTGGTGCACAATTTCTAAAAAGACCTTTTTGTTCTCGGTTTGTTTATCCATATGAAAACTCCCCTAGTTACATACTTAACTCGTGCCAAAAGTGGTCAGACCACTTTTATGCGTTGCTTATAGCTTACAAAAATTCAAATGAAATGTAAAGAAAAAACTGCATGAAATTCATGCAGTTTACCAAAATCTATTCTTAATGCGTATTTTCCGTCAGTTGAACATGTTTTACCTTCAATTGCACTTTACCTAATCGGAATTCAAGTGATCCTTCAACATACAATATCACATCATCTATCAAGCTATCTTGTACTAGCTGATACACTTGCGGGAATAATGTTAAAGATACCGTGCCGTACTCATCCTGCAACTGTACAAAGGCCATTTGCTCCCCTTTTTTAGTTCGAATCTTTTTACTCGACTCAATCATTCCGATTAGTTTTACAATCGAACCTTCACGCATTTGTTTCAGAGTGCCACATGTACTATTAACAGATGGCCAACGCGTTCTTTCATCAGCAACTGGATGTGCTGACAAATAAAAACCAAGACTATCTTTTTCATGCTGTAACTTTTCTTTACTTGGCATTGGTTCTGCTTCCATATACTTCGGTTTCCCAAATATAAATGCTTGCACAGTATCAAGTGGGATATCATCTGTTGGGCGAATAAGCTCTGCTTGCATCACCGCCGCATCTAAAGTCGCCAGTAAAACAGCTCGGTCCTTTTCTAAATAATCGAGCGCACCCGCATAAATCAATGATTCTATAATCTTCGGTTTGAAATGCTGTGCACTGATAGCCACTGCCAACTCAAAAATATTTAAAAAGACAGCTTGATGTTCTTTTCTTATAGCCATTAATTTATCTAAAAATGGTTGTGGTACACCTTTAATAACCGACAGGCTATAGCGTATTCCTTGCTGCTCTACAGTAAAAAACTTTGTACTATGAAGCAATGAAGGTGGATAAAAAGTGAGCCCCTTCCCTTTCGCCTCTGTAATAAGCTGCTGCATTTTCTCTGTATTCCCAGTGACACTTGATAACAATGCCGCATAAAAGCTCGCAGGGAAATTCGCCTTTAAGTACGCCATATGGTACGAAATTACGCTATAAGCAACTGCATGGCTTTTAGGAAAACCATAGTCGGCAAAACGAACAATTAATGCATATACTTCCTCTGCCACTTCCGGTGTAAAGCCTTGCTTTATGGCCCCGCCTACAAACGCAGTTCGTTGCTCTTCCAACACTTCTCGCTTCTTCTTACTTACTGCTCGACGCAGTAAATCTGCCTGTCCTATCGTAAAACCAGCCATAACAGAAGCAATTCGCATTATTTGTTCCTGATAAACAATAACACCGAATGTTTCACGTAAAATCGGCTCAAGTACTGGATGTGGCATAACCACTTGCTCACGCCCATTTTTCCTTCTTGCATACACAGGTATAAAATCCATAGGACCTGGACGATACAAAGCGTTCACTGCCACAATATCTAAAAAGTGACTTGGTCTAATATCGCGAAGTGCTTGTCGCATTCCATCTGATTCCAACTGAAATATCCCTGTCGTATCACCCTGTTGTAGTAATTGAAATGTTTTTTCATCATTCATTGGAATATTACTAAATTCAAGCCATGGACCCCCAGCTTTGTAAATAGCCCAACGAATTTGCTCAAGTATCGTTAAATTACGTAAGCCTAAAAAGTCCATCTTCACAAGTCCGCTCGCTTCAACATCACCCATCGGCCACTGTGTTAAATAGATGCCATCTTGCCCATCTTCAATCGGTACTGTATCGACTAGTGCGGTTGGTGAGAGTACAATACCGGCTGCATGTGTCGATCTATTGCGAGGTAACCCTTCAAGTTTGAGGGCCACTTCAAACCAACGACCGTTCATTTCTTCTACTGCAATCCATTGTTGAAACTGCGGAGACTTTTGATAAGCCTCGTTTAATGTCATACCTTGTTTATTTGGAATGAATTTAGAAATCAGTTCTATTTTTTCAGCTTCAAAGCCAAATACTCTTGCCACGTCACGTGCGACTGCCTTTGCTGACAAAGTACCAAAAGTAATAATTTGCGCAACATTCGCCTTGCCATATTTTTGCGCAACGTATTGAATAACATCCTGTCTTTTCGAATCAACAAAGTCGATATCAATATCAGGCAACGAAACACGCTCTGGATTTAAAAAGCGCTCAAATAATAAATCGTATTGAAGTGGGTCTACTTGCGTAATCGATAAGCTAAATGCTACAAGCGAACTTGCAGATGACCCACGACCAGGTCCTGTTAAAATACGATTATTTTTTGCAAACTGCATAAAATCAGCTACGATTAAAAAATAATCTGCATAACCCATGGATTGAATAATTTGTAACTCATACTGCAAACGTGTTTGATAAGCTTCTGGTAGTTGCTCACAATTCAAGCGACCCTGCAAACCACTAAATGCTTGCTGTACTAGAAGCGATTGTGCCGTTTCTGTCGGTGGAAGTGGAAATTTAGGCATTTGTACTTGCGCTGTAGGAATTTTCGCACGGCAACTCATTAACATTTCGCCAGCCGTTGCTAGCCATTCTTCACGATCTGCAAACCACATAGCCCATTCCTCTTTTAAAGGGACATAAAGAGTTGACGTTTCAACTGTGTACATTTCCTCATGCAACTTTTCACCGGTATCAATCGCCCTAGCTACTTCATAGGCGAAATGATCTTCTGCACGTAGAAAAAGGCAATTTTGCGTTGCGCAAATTTTCACTTGCTGCGTCGAACACCAGTCCACTACAACCTCTTCATGTTCTGCAATTATGCCTGCCGGTCTCGCAATACCGACATAAAACCGATTACCAAATAGCAAATGGAGCTTTTCTGCAAATACTACCCAGCTTTGCATATCCAAAAACTTATCCATTGAAGTCAACATCACAATACAACCCTCAGCATAGCCTTCTAGCCACTTCCAAGGTAATGTTTCATCCTTGCGAATAGATACAGCACTACTCATTTTCAATAAATTGCTATACCCTTTATCCGTCTGTGCGTAAATCACTACAGGACATGCTACTTCCTCGGTTACTTGCACCTTCACGGTCAACCCTATTACCGCATGTAAATTCGCTTGCTGCATTGCTTTTGAAAAAGGCAAAAGCCCGTACATTTTCGTATTCACGATTGCACAGGCTTGTGTCTGTTGTTGCTGTAAAAATGGGATCAATTGTTCAAGCCGAATTGTACTTTGTAATAAATCCGCACTCGTATGCATTTGTGGGTATACAGTTGTCAAAAGTATCCCTCCTAAATAACTTAATTCGCTTTACAAACTTCTGCTAATCTAGCAATTACACGATCTGCTTCTTCCCAAGAATGTGCTGTTGCACCAGAAGCTAATGGATGGCCACCACCATTAAATTCTTTTGCAAGTGTATTAATGACTGGTCCTTTTGAGCGAAGGCGCACACGGATTTGATTTTCTTCTTCTATAAAAATTACCCATGCACAAATATTTTTCACATTTCCAAGGCATCCAACTAATAACGAAGCTTCAGAAGGTTTTGCATCAAATTGTGCTAACACTTCTTTTGTTAACTTAATATGAGCTGCACCATTCTCATCCATTTGAAAATGTTGATAAATATAACCTTGTAAATTTAATAGCTTACGGTCCATTTCATAAAGACCGTCGAAAATTTCATTACGATTAAAATTATAAGTAATTAACTCTCCGGCTGTTTTAAATGTTTTCACCGTTGAGCTTGGGAATTTAAATCGCCCTGTGTCACCTACGATACCGGTAAATAATAGGCGTGCTGCTGCATCAGGCATTGTCCACCCTGCCACTTCTTTCCCTTCTTCAAAAAGCTCATAAATCATTTCACTTGCTGAGCTAGCTGTTGTATCCACCCATAACATATCACTATAAGGATCTTCGTTTGGATGATGGTCGATTTTAATGAGCATTTCTCCCTTTGTATAACGCTGATCATCAATACGCTCTGTATTTGCCGTATCAGTGACAATGACAAGTGCTCCATTGTATACTTCGTCTGCTACTTCATCGGGCTGAGCTAAAAATGTTAATGTCGCTTCATGTTCACCAACTGCATATACATTTTTGTCTGGATAGTTCGCTGCAAGGAGTTCCTTTAAACCTAGTTGTGAGCCGTATGCATCAGGATCTGGACGCACATGACGGTGAATAATAATGGTATCAAAGCAAGCAATTGTGTCTATGATTTGTCTTTTCAAAATAGTTTCCTCCATAGGCGTAGTAAAATCCGTTAGCATTTTAATTCATTTATCGTTACAATAATGACTAGTTATGCAAGGAGGTTCACTATGCTAAATTTAATTTTTGTCTTTGCGATTATTGTATCGTTTGTTTGTTACTTTTACTATAAAACAAAGCAAATTCGTTCTACTTTACCTATCGCAAAAAAATGGTATACAAATAAAGCTGGGGTAGCATTAGGTATTTTCATTCTAATCTTCGGTCTAAACCAAGCTTACTTATTCCCTAGTCTATTTACTTTCTTAGTTGTTGCGATTTTTGTCGTACTAGGTATTGTCGTAATTGTAAGCAATTTCAAAAGAATGCGCCATTATGGTCAATTCGTAGAAGAAGAATTTAAACTAAACAAACAATAATACTGTATATTTTATAAAATGCATAAAAGGGGTGTCTTAGAAGTCGCTTTTTCGGCTCCTAAGTCACCCCCTTTTTGTTCACATCTAAAGACTTAGCGTTCTAATAGTTGGAACATCATCATTGCCTTACCAACAAGTACTTGTTCATTAAATACTTCAAAGTCCATTTTCACAAACTTACGGCTCATATCTAAAATACGCGGCTTTACAGTAAGCGTGCTTTCCATTTGCACTGGCTTAATGAAGTAAATCGTCATATTTTCGGCTACTGCATCCCCGCGCTTGCGTCGCTTCAATGCAAAAGAGCCTACTTCAGCAAGTAATGTGGTGAATGCTCCATATGAAATCGCACCATATTGATTAGTCATCTGAGGTGTTACTTTAAACTCAACGATTAAATCTTCATCGCCAAGTACTTTCATTTCGTTTTTCACTAAATCATCAATTGTTTCACCTTGATGTGGCTGACGTTGAGCAAGCTGTAACGCTTTTAATACATCTTGTCGACTGATTACACCTTGTAGTACATTATCTTCATTGACGATTGGTAGCAAATCAATACCTTCCCAAATCATACGGTGACCCGCAGAGGCAACACTCATTTTCATAGAGCCTGCAATTGGATTTTTCGTCATCACCTTTTCAATAAGGTCATCAGCTTCTTTTCCAATTACATCTTTTACTGTAACCATCCCAATGAGCTTGTTATTAGCCGTGACTACAGGGAAAGCACCATGTGTTGTCTTTTCATTGAGTTTATGGAATTGACTTAATGTATCATCATTTTGCAATGTAGAGGTTTCCGTCATTGGAACATAAATATCCTCTATGAATAAAATATCCTTTTTAATCAGCTGATCATAGATTGCACGGTTAATCATCGTTGCAACTGTAAATGTATCGTAGCTTGTCGAAATAATTGGCATATCTAAAGAATCTGCTAATAGCTTATTATCCTCATTCGTGTCAAAGCCACCCGTAATAAGTACAGCTGCACCCGCGCGCAATGCATTTTCATGCGCTTTTATACGGTTACCGACAATTAACAAACTACCTGCATCTGTATAGCGCATCATATCTTCTAATTGCATCGCACCAATTACAAACTTTGTTAACGTTTTGTGTAGACCTGATTTACCACCTAATACTTGGCCATCTACGATATTAACAATTTCAGCAAAAGTTAATCGTTCAATATTTTCCTTTTTCTTTTTCTCAATACGTATCGTTCCTACACGTTCTATTGAACTTACTAAGCGGCGATTTTCGGCTTCTTTAATAGCACGATAAGCTGTTCCTTCACTCACTTGCATTTCTTTAGCAATTTGACGAACAGAAATTTTATCGCCCACTGGTAGTGACTCAATATATTGTAAAATTTTCTCGTGTTTTGTAGACAAAATATCACCTATTTCTCAAGCAATCGTTTCTACAGTTCAGTGTAACATATTTTTTTGCGAATAATGATATTTTATAGAAATGATGCTACAACATGCACCATTTTCGCTAACTTACTTCTAGTTCATCCTCGTAACCTGAGGTTGATTTCCGTTCCGGCTGTGCGCTTTCCGGGGGGCGTCTGATGAGCCGCTTCACTCGCAAGCTCGCTCCAGGGTCTCATCTAGACGCTGATCCCCCAGGAGTCGCACAGCCTACACTTCAATCAACCTGCATTCTCTATTTCTTATGCACTTCACTCAAATATCATCACCGATTTTAGTGATAATCCTTTCTTCTCTTAGAACATCAATAAAGTACGTTAGAATTGTACTTTCCCGCCAGCTTGTAAAATTTGTACTTCCACATCACTTACTAATGATGCAAATACTTGCGGGTTTTGTTCGATTAGGGAGAACGTATTGTAATGAGTAGGCACAACTATTTTCGGCTTTAAAAACTCTACCGCACACGCTGCATCTTCAGGACCCATCGTTAAATTATCACCAATCGGTAAAAAGGCTACATCGATTGGATGGCGCTCGGCTATTAGTTTCATATCGCTGAACAAGGCCGTATCACCTGCATGAAAAACTGTAATGTCTTCTGCGAAAAATAAAATTCCATTTGGCATGCCAGTGTATATAATGTCATTATTTTCGGTAATATACGATGCACTATGGAATGCTGGTGTTAATTTCACTTTCCCAAAGTCAAATTGATGAGCACCACCTGTATTCATAGGATGTGTTTTGACCCCTTGCCAAGATAACCAAGTTGCCAGCTCATACGTTGCCACAACAAGGGCATCATTTTTCTTTGCTAGCGCAACTGTATCGCCAACGTGATCATTATGTCCATGTGTTAATAGAATAACATCCGGCTTTTCATCTTCCACTTTCAAATCTGTTTGACCGTTTCCATTAATATATGGATCGATTAAAATTGTGTATCCATTTGTAATAATTTTCACTACTGAATGACCATGGTAACTAATTTCCATATAACCCCTCCCAACATAATTACTCTTTTAAATATTTACATTCGCTAACAATGCGTATTTCCCTTTTTTTTGATATGCTAAAACACATTATAAATAACCTTTGCTATCTAAGGAGGACGTCCAATTGTTGAAGTATCAAGAAATACAGCATCATTTACAGAACAATAATATTGATGCAGCTTTTATCACAACACCTGACAATGTTTTCTACGTTTCCGGCTTTAAGAGTAATCCGCTTGAAAGATTGCTTGGCATAATGATTTTCAAGGAAGCAGACCCGTTTTTAATATGTCCTCAAATGGAAATACCTGATGCGAGAGCTGCTGGTTGGTGTTATGACATTATTGGTCATTTAGATACACAAAATGCTATGACTGTATTAGCAAATGCCATTAAAGCTCGAAATGTCGATCCGACAACATTCGCGATTGAAAAGGCGCATTTAACGGTGGAGCGCCTAGAAGCTTTGCAACAATTTTTTTCACTTGCAAGCTATGTGCGCATTGATGAAAAATTGAATGCGATGCGCGTTATTAAAAACGAAGCAGAATTACAGAAATTAAGAAAGGCTGCTGAGCTGGCTGATTATGCAATTGAAATTGGTTGCAAGGAAATTGCCGAGCACAAAACGGAGATGGACATCTTAACTGCCATTGAACGTGCGATTCAACAAAAGGGCTACCAAATGTCCTTTGACACAATGGTGTTAAGTGGGGAGAAAACCGCTTCGCCACACGGGATACCAGGAGATCGTAAAATCCAAAAGGGGGATATGATTTTATTAGATCTTGGTGTTATTTATGAGGGCTATTGTTCTGACATTACCCGTACCGTCGCATTTGGTGAGCCATCAGAAGCACAAAAGGATATTTACAACACTGTACTCTCCGCTAACACGAAGGCGATTGCCGCTGTAAAACCAGGGGTACATGCAATGGATTTAGATCAAATTGCACGCGATACCATTTCAAATGCCGGCTATGGTGAATATTTCACACACCGTTTAGGCCACGGTCTCGGCATTTCCGTTCATGAGTATCCATCTGTAAACGGTGCGAATGACATGCAATTAGAAACAGGGATGGTGTTTACTATTGAACCTGGCATTTACAAAGCCGATGTGACCGGTGTTCGTATCGAAGACGATGTTGTAGTGACAGAAAACGGCGTCGAAGTACTGACAAAGTTTCCGAAGAAATTAATTGTACTGTAGTATTCGCTACCCACCTGCATTTTCTCTCCAAAATAAAAAGGAAGCACCTGTTTTAGAGGGTGCTTCCTTTATTGTTTAGCTAAGTGTAATTACATCATTTACATGTATAAAGTCTAAGCCTTGCGCATCAGCTACGGCCTTGTAAACAACATGTCCTTGTATCGTGTTCACGCCTTTTTTCAGCGCTTCATTGTCTATACATGCTTGCTTGTAGCCCTTATTCGCAATTTGTAATGCATATGGAATCGTATTATTCGTCAATGCCAGTGTTGCTGTACGCGGAACTGCACCAGGCATATTAGCAACAGCGTAATGTACAACACCATGTTTTTCATATGTTGGATTATCATGCGTTGTTACACGATCTGACGTTTCAAAAATACCACCTTGGTCAATTGCAATATCGATTACGACTGAACCGGGTTGCATAGTTTGAATCATTTCTTCTGATACAAGCTTAGGCGCCTTTGCCCCTGGAATTAAAACAGCACCAATCACCAAATCAGAAGATCTCACAGATTCCGCAATATTATACGGATTTGATATGAGGGTTTGTACTTCGCGTCCAAATACATCCTCTAATTGGCGAAGTCGCTCTGGACTTAAATCGATTACTGTTACATCTGCCCCCATGCCAACTGCCGTTTTGATAGCGTTCGTCCCCGCAATACCGCCACCAATAACCGTTACTTTTCCGCGCTGTACACCGGATACACCGCCTAATAAAATCCCTTTACCACCATGATTTTTTTCTAAAAATTGCGCCCCGATTTGAGTGGCCATTTTTCCAGCAACTTCACTCATCGGCGTAAGAAGTGGTAATGAGCCATTCGACAATTGAACAGTTTCATATGCAATGCCTACTACTTTTTTATCGATTAATGCTTGCGTTAAATCTTTTTCCGGAGCTAAATGTAAGTATGTAAAAAGGATTTGCCCTTCAAAGAAATAATCAAATTCACTTGCAACTGGTTCTTTCACCTTCAAAATCATTTCTTGCGACCAAGCTTCTTTAGCTGTTGCAACAATTGTTGCGCCTGCAGCTACATAGTCCTCATCTTTGAAGCTAGATCCTAGCCCAGCCCCACTTTCAATATACACTTCATGACCAAACTTTTTTAAAGTCACAACGCCCGCCGGTGTCATTGCAACTCTACTTTCGTTATTTTTTATTTCCTTAGGCACTCCAATTTTCATCCCAAATTCCCCTTTCATCATAAAAAAGCATTATACATTTTTTAAAGATTTACACCTTCACCTTAACAAGGATATCCAATCTTCTCTCTATTTTATAGCATAAACGCTGAAATTTACAGACTTTTCTAATTATAATTTTTTGTATTAAATAAGTATATTACAAACATGTCAAAGTAATTAATATGTCTTTTTTGCAAAATTTGTCCCAGGGGTATTTCAATTGACAAATGATTTGGTATAATCAAAATATACAAAAGGGGGTAATACTTATGTCTAATCAGTATAAAAGTATTGTTGTTGCAGTAGATGGTTCTAAAGAAGCTGAATACGCTTTCCGTAAATCAATTGATGTGGCAAAACGTAACAAAGGTGCAGTTATTAACCTTGTTAACGTAATCGATACGCGTTCATTCGCAGCGATCGAAGCGTATGATCGTTCTATCGCAGAGCGTGCTCAAGCCTTCTCGGAAGAATTGTTAAACGGTTACAAAAAAGAAGCTGAAGCAGAAGGTATCGAAAATGTAAATTTGGTGATTGAATATGGTTCTCCAAAAAATATCATTACTAAAGAGCTTTCTAATGTAGTAGATGCTGACTTAATCATCTGTGGTGCTACTGGTTTAAATGCCGTAGAACGTTTCCTTATCGGATCTGTTTCTGAAGCCATCGTACGCTCAGCTAAATGTGACGTACTAGTTATCCGTACTCCTGAATGATTTGAATGTACATAAAAAGGTATCCATAATAATGGATACCTTTTTTTATTACTTCGATTGCTTCCACATCTTCACTTTTTCAAAGAACATGGCCAATGCTTGTTTATTTTGCATGTTCGGTACTTTCGCTAACAGTACCTCTTTCGGTGCTTTAAATCCCTCACCTTGCTTCTGTAAAATGACGATGCTTTTTTCATGCGCCTTATTTGCAAACATCGAATCTGGTAATTGAATAACTGCCTGAATCCAAGCATTCTTTTTAATGTACTTATGCAATTGCTTCGCTTGCTCTGATTCAAACAAGTTTGTCGGTGCTAAGAGAAATAAGTATCCGCCATCCTTACAATAATTTATCGACTGCTCGATAAATAAATGATGCGCATAGCTCATGCCTTCAGCTGCACATAATTCATAGTTAAGTGCCACTTCCTCATTTGGATAATAACCAACAGGTAAGTCACATACGATTGCATCGGCAGGATTGGTAAGTAAGTCTTGTAAAGCGTCTTGGCGGAACAATGACACCGGTTGCTCTGTTAAATCAGCTGTTGCTGCAGCTAGACGAATGAGTAATTCATCTACCTCGATACCAGACGCTTCAACTTTGTCATTTAATAAATTCATAACCGTTACGAGCAAGTTGCCTGTCCCAACAGCTGGGTCGATAATTGAAATTTTTCCTTTTTGTAAACGCCCTTCGAAAAATTGCTCTACAAAATAGCCAACTAATAAGCCAAGTGTATCAGGCGTCATTTGATGATTTGGTTGCGAGCCTTTACGCATCCCTTTTAAAATCGCAATTTGAATCGCCTTCCGAACATCTTCCTTCGTTGCGCCTTTATCAGTAAAATCGACTTCTCCATCTAACCAAGCTTCAAGAGCATCTAAAATTCCATCGAGAAAAGTAGCTTCTTGCTCTTTTTCCATCTTTTCAGCATGGCTATTAATCATGCCAAATAAGTTTTCAATCTTTTCCATACAATACTTCCTTTCAAAGCATGCAGCCCACTCACAGTTAGAGAGTGGGCTGCATGAATCGATTATTATCTATTAAACAACTTAATTATACTAGTGCTTTTACCGCTTCAATTGCCGCTTCGAAATCGGGACTATTTGTTGCTTCAGAAACATATTCTACGTAAGCTACTTTACCAGCTGCATCTACAACAAATACAGCTCGTGTTAGTAAACGTAGTTCTTTAATGTATACACCATATGCTTCACCAAATGACAGGTCACGGTGATCAGATACTGTTTGAACTGCTTCGATTCCTGCAGCACCACACCAACGCTTTTGTGCAAATGGTAAATCCACTGATACTGTATAAATTACTACATTATCACCTAAGCCTGCCGCTTCTTCGTTGAAACGACGTGTTTGCGCATCACAGACACCTGTATCTAATGAAGGTACAACACTAAATAAACGAATTTTACCTTCTGAATCTTTTAAAGAAACTGGCGCTAACCCATTGTCTAATACTGTAAAATCAGGTGCTAAATCTCCAACTTTTACTTCATTCCCTACTAATGTGATTGGTCCATTTTTGAAAGTTACTTGTGCCATATAAAACGCCTCCTATTATCATCTATTTATCATATTACTAAATTTAAGGAAAAAATTGCAACTAAGAGAGCTTCTTATTCATATTTTTAGTATATGAATTGAGTTGTCACATAAAATTCAGAGAACCTTTTTATTGCTTCGGTGCAATGTCATCTGAAGTAACCGTATCTTCTTGCACTGTTTCTGATTTCGTTAAAAATTCAGATACCAATTGTGCCGTTTCTTCAGTAGGTTCTTCATCATTTTCAGTAGTAGTTTTTTCTTGTTCTACTATTTCTTGCTTATGCATTACTTCTGTTTCTTCAAAAACTTCTTCATGTACTACCGTTGTATCGGCAAAATAATCATGTAAACCTTGGTTTTTAGGTAAAATCGCTACTAAAACATAAAGCAGTGCAAACACATTACTTATAAAGCGACCTACCCATTCGCGGAATAATACATCTGACCATGATAATTTGTCATGATTCAACGAAACAACCTGAATACCGAATACCATTTTCCCTAAAGTTTGACCTTTAAGTTTAGTAAACAATACAAAATAAGCATAATACAGAATCGCAGAGATTATCGAAATTGGTGCATACCAAACCGACTCCGAAAGTGACCAATCCATTATATAAAAGATAGGATTAACACAAATGCCAATTATCGCTGATACAATTAATGTATCTAAAAGAAATGCCCAAAAACGCACCCAAAATCCAGCCGTTTTTAATGTAAATCGCTTTTCTACTTGCATCATTTGCGACGTGCTTTGTGCATACGATGCTTCTACAGAAGGTGACCCTTGCATAACGATTTCATTGTTTGTCATGTATAGCCCCTCCTTAGTAGTCTCCGTATAAGTACATCATTTTTGGTGAACTGTACTCTGACATGATTTTCGCCAACATCTGTTCTTCTGCTGAAGGACCAAACACCGATCCAAGCTTCATGCCAAGGTAAGACTGCCAACCACCCATATCATATGAGTATTCAAATAATACGGCATCCTCTAAATTGTAATCTGCACGAAGCGATGCAATTGTTGCCTCTTCATCGCCAATTTCATCGATTAACCCCGCTTCAAGTGCCTTCGTTCCACCAAGAATTCGACCATCGGCTACTTTCTTGACATCCGTTTCAGACATGTTGCGACCTTTTTCAATTATATCTACGAATTCCTCATAGCTTTCATTCACCATATCCTGTAGCATCGCACGTTCTTCTTCTGTCACTTCACGCATTGGACTAAGCATATCTTTGTGCTCACCTGATTTAAATGTTTCAAACCTCACGCCTACTTTCTCAGCAAGCTCTTGATAGTTAATAGATTGCATAATAACCCCGATTGAACCTGTGATAGTATCACGGTTTGCGAAGATTTTATCAGCTGGTGCTGCAATATAATAGCCACCAGATGCAGCCATTGAACCCATTGAAACATAAATCGGAATTTGACGTTCTTCTTTAATTTGCAGTAATTTCTTATAAATTTCAGCCGATTCGGTTACACCACCACCAGGAGTATTTACACTTAACACAACCGCTTGCACTGTTGTATCAATTAAAATATTGTCTAATTGCTCTAAGAAAAATTGGTGATCGTAGGTAACTTGTTGCCAAACTGTCCCTGACCCTACATCTTGAATTGTTCCATTCAACGATAAATAAGCAATTCTCTTTTCGTGATTATCCCCTTCTAGCACCGTTTCATAAAGGGCTAACTCACTTTCCATCAAGCTATCTAATTCTGTTAGCCACTTTGATGTGAATAATGTTAATACTGTATTAATACCTAATGAAAAAACTAATAATACCGCAGCGATAATAACTGCTGTCCACCTTTTTGAATTCATTCATTTCCGCCTCCTTAAAACCTTATACGAGTCAATTTACAAAT
Organism: Lysinibacillus sp.; assembly: GCA_036638655.1. GTDB lineage: Bacteria > Bacillota > Bacilli > Bacillales_A > Planococcaceae > Lysinibacillus. The sequence continues at coordinate 17,411 of JAVWKG010000036.1, forward strand.
ATGTTTCATTTCCTGCAAAACTTCAAAAGGAAACTTATCTCTTTCTATTCTCCCATAAGATCGGCAACAACACACATAAAAAAAACAAAGTTCATAATATTTGTCACATGAACTTTGTTTTTCTACATTATTTCCTAGGAAATATTTAATTCGTACTAAATAATGATTCACGTTGACGCAATTCGACCCTGCGAATTTTGCCAGAGGATGTTTTAGGTAGTTCTTCAACAAATTCAATTGCACGTGGATATTTATATGGCGCAGTTAATGTCTTTACATGATTTTGGAGTTTTTCTATTAATGTGCTGTCTTCTTTTGAAACGCCATCATTTAGTATAATAAACGCTTTTACAATATGGCCACGCGTTTCATCAGGGCTGGCAACAACTGCCGCTTCTTTCACCGCAACATGCTTCGTTAAAGCATCCTCTACTTCAAATGGCCCGATTGTATAGCCTGATGAAATAATGACATCATCACTTCGCCCTTCAAACCAAAAATAGTCGTCCTCATCTTTATATGCACGGTCTCCGGTAATATACCAGTCATTGCGAAACTGCATTTTTGTCCGTTCATCGTCTTTGTAATAGGTTTTAAATAGTGCTGGTGTCGTATGATGGACTGCAATATCACCTACTTCACCGATTGCTGTCGGCATACCGAAGTCATCGACAATTTCTACATAATTTCCCGGTGTAGGCTTACCCATTGATCCTGGTTTTGTTTTCATACCGACCATCGTTCCTACAAGTAAAGTATTTTCCGTCTGACCATAACCATCACGAACTTGGATATCAAATTGCTTCTTAAATACATCAATTACCTCACTGTTCAACGGCTCTCCGGCAGAAACAGCTTGGCGCAATGCACTTAAATTATATTGTGACAAATTATTTGTTTTTGCCATGAAGCGATATTCTGTTGGCGTGCAACACAGAACATTAATTTGAAACTGTTGTAGCAATGCTAAATATTTATCCGCTGTAAATTTTCCTTTATAAACAAATGCTGTCGCACCGCTTCCTAACGTTGCAAGGAATGGACTCCAAATCCACTTTTGCCATCCTGGAGATGAAGTTGCCCAAACAAGATCACCACTTTTCACTCCTAACCAATTCGGTGCCGTTGTTCGTAAATGCGCATAACCCCAACTATGTGTATGAACCGCTGCTTTGGGATTGCCAGTTGTGCCACTTGTATAAGCAAGAAACGCAATATCCTGACAAGTTGTACGGACATTATTTGTAAATTGCTGCGGCTGATTTTCCATCTCTTTTAAAAGTGGTATCCAAGGTTGATGTGCCTCACCAATAACGAAACTTTTCACATCTGCCATATGCTCAACATGGTCAAATTCATTTATAAAAGGTTCAAAGGCGATTACAGCCTTTGCTCCTGCATGGGTAATGCGATAATCGATATCCTTCGCCCGCAACATCTCAGAGCTTGGAATAATGATCAGTCCTAGTTTCAACGCTGCAATATATGTAATGTAAGCTTCTGCTGAGCGTGGAACCATAATAATAATGGCATCACCTTTAGTTAATCCGTAATTTGCTAAAACATGCGCAGCCTGACTTGCCTTCTCTAATAAATTTATATATGTTAATTCTTCAATTTCTCCATTTTCGTGATAAATCATTAATGCTTTTTTTGCTTTATCTTCTGTGTATTTTTCAATTTCATCGACAATATTATAGTATTTTGGTGCAAGTAAATCTTCTCGTTTCATTTCAAATACCTCCTCTAATACGCTCATTATAAAACTCATTTTCTATATTTTTCAATGATATGTAACAGTTTTTGTAAAAGTTATGACAACTAACATATATCGACTTATGGCATCAGTCATCGTTTTCCTGAAATCTTTCTAACCCCTTGTTCCTTTTTCTAAAGTATGGTACATTTTGGGCAATTAAACGATTTGCAGGGGGACTCATTTTGAGTTGAGAAGGTTAAAACCTGACCCTTTGAACCTGTTAGTTAATACTGACGTAGGGAGCAATACTATCATTTTCTTAATGATCCAGCTCTTTTTACGTATGCAACCCGCATCGATAAAAGAGCTTTTTTGCATTCTTACGTACACACAACAAGGAGGACATACAATGACATTTTGTAATGAGCTAAGAAAAGAAACGGATATTTACTGGGAAGCGAGCTTTAAGCATCCATTTGTACAAGGAATTGCAGATGGTACTCTTGCATTAGAGAAATTTAAATATTATATGATTCAGGATGCTTATTATTTAAAGCATTACGCAAAGGTATTGGCTTTTGCAGCAGCTAAATGCGACACGCCAGAGGAGTTTTCTTATTACACAGATATGGCAAAATTCATTACAGAAGCTGAGCTTGAACTACATCGCTCTGTTTTTTTAGAGCTCAATGTAACAGAAGACGATTTAGCACAGGCAGAACCAGCACCAAATGCACTTAATTACATAAATCATATGTATAGTGCTGTACATAACGGTGATGTTGCAGAGGCATTTGCAGCCATGATGCCATGCCCATGGCTCTATTTAGAAATAGGACAATATTATAAAGATGCAAAGCCTGGTGTTAAGTTATACCAAGATTGGATTGACATGTATAGTAATGATGCTTTTCAAGAAACGATTCAAAAACAAATTCAAATGATGAACAGCTATGCAGAAAAGGTTTCACCAGCTAAACTTGCCCTTTTAAAAACGCATTTCAAAAACAGCTGTTATTATGAATTATTATTTTGGGATATGGCTTGGACAAAGCAAAACTGGTTATCGGAGGTGGCGCAATGATTTTACAAGCAATTCGTAAGCACAACCCGCTTATTCACTGTATTACCAATTATGTTGTAGCCAATTTTAAAGCAAATGGCTTACTCGCGATTGGCGCTTCACCAGTCATGGCTGATGAAGTAAATGAAGTAGAAGAAATGGTAACACTAGCTTCTGCCCTCGTTTTGAATATCGGCACGCTTAATAATCGTACAAAAAAGGCCATGCTACTTGCAGGTAAAAAGGCGAATGCTTTATGTATTCCCGTTGTTTTAGACCCTGTAGGTGTTGGAGCCACAGCATACCGGAAAGAAGCAATACTCGCTATTTTAAATGAAGTAAAGGTTGACGTTATTCGCTGCAATATAGGCGAATTAGCCGCCATTGCAAATGTTGACTGGCAGCAAAAAGGTGTAGATAGTGGCCGTGGCGAAATTTCGCTCAGTGCCGAAGCAAAAAAAATTGCTTTGCGTTACAAATGTACTGTCATTGTCACTGGTGAACAAGATCTTATAACAGATGGTGAACAACTCAATTGGATCAAGGGTGGTAATGAAAAGATGACTGAAATTACTGGTACTGGCTGTCTATTAAGTGCTATTTGCGCAGCTGCTTATGTTTCAGGAGATGCCCCTTTCACACAACTTATCGACGTATTAAAGAGCTACAAAAAAATTGCTGAAAATGCAATTACTTCTTCAAATGCTATTGGGGACTTCCAAATTGCAGTTTTAAATGAACTACATCATCTATCCACTCGGGAGGTCAATTAAATGAATATTGTCACAACAATTGCAGGTTCGGATAGTGGCGGTGGCGCTGGAATTCAGGCTGATTTAAAAACATTTCAAGAATTGGGGGTTTTCGGTACTTCTGTCATTACGGCGTTAACAGCTCAAAATACATTAGGTGTTGCCGATGTTTTACCTATTGAGCCAAGCTTTGTTCGCAAACAATTAGATGTACTATTAGCAGATTTTTCAATTAGCGCAATTAAAACAGGCATGCTTTTTTCTTCAACTATTATTCAAGAAGTAACGGATGTTATTAAGCAACTAGCCATTCCACTTGTTATTGACCCTGTCATGATTGCAAAGGGTGGCGAAAATTTATTACAAACAGAAGCAATCGACTCTATGCGTACTCATCTATTACCTATCGCAACCGTTATTACACCTAATATTCCTGAAGCTGAGGTTTTAACTGGCTTAACGATCCAATCAATTTCCGACATAAAACATGCCGCCCAAACACTTATCCATTACGGTGCAAAATGCGTTGTCATGAAAGGTGGGCATTTAGCGGAAGTGGATTTTGCTACAGATTATGTATTTTTAGAAGATGGTCATGCCTTTTCCATGCAAACTGAACGTATCGTAACGAGAAATACACATGGAACCGGTTGTACGTTTTCTGCGGCATTAACTGCATTTATAGCCCAAGGCCTCCCTTTACAAGAAGCAATAATCGAGGCGAAAAAATTTATCCAAATGGCGATTACTCAAAATTTAAATATAGGGAATGGACATGGACCTACTAATCATTTTGCTTATAAACAATTTAACAAACAATGTGTGGTGACTGTACATGAAGCGTGAGCAATTACAGCTATATTTTATAATGGGAACAGAAAACGCAAAGCAAGGTGATCCATTACTCATACTTGAAGAAGCATTACAAGCCGGTATTACGCTTTTTCAATTTCGGGAAAAAGGTCCATTTGCACTCACTGGGGAGGCATATGAAAATTTTGCGCGTAGCTGTCAAAAGCTTTGTCAATCTTATCATGTCCCTTTCATCGTCAATGATGATATCGATCTTGCGCTGAAAATTAAGGCTGACGGTGTACATATTGGACAAGATGATATCCCGATAGCTATTGCACGTGAAAAACTTGGACAATTATTGCTCGGTATATCTGTCCATAATGATGAAGAACTGCAAGAAGCCATTCATTTTAAAGCTGACTATGTCGGCATTGGTCCGATTTTTGAAACGCGTTCAAAAAAAGATGCAAAATCACCAAGTGGCACTCTGTTTTTACAAAGAGCTGCTCAGCAAAATCCGAACTTGCCAATCGTTGCTATTGGCGGGATAGATGAATCAAACTGTCACGAAGTATTTCACGCTGGGGCAGATGGAATTGCCGTTATTTCTGCTATTTGTGAAAGCGAAAATAGAGAAAATACTATCCGGCATTTTATTAAATCTTCCCATTTTAAAGCATGAAAACAATCATTTAAGAAAAATTTCATCCGCATCGTCTAAGGCTGATTTCCGTTTCGGCTGTGCGCTTTCCGGGGGCGTCCAATGAGCCGCTTCACTCGCGAGCTCGCTCCAGGGTCTCATTTGGGACGCTAATCCCCCAGGAGTCGCACAGCCTACACTACAATCAATCAGCATTATTTAATCAATTCATTACTCAGGTATCTGTCTTATTTACAGCGGTGCGCCAGTCTTTTCCCCTTCGAATACAACACACTTCGCAAGTGATTGTTCAATCCTTATTAGCTCTTCTATTTATTATAGTGACCCTTCGTTCCAGGCGGCGACTTCTGCGGAAACAGCACGAGCGGAAAGCCACGCAGGAACGTTAAGGGAACAAAACCTAAGTGTGGCACATCCATGTGGCAACGGCTTCATGCCAAACTTCGTGTTGGCATGAGAAGATTGGAGCCGTGCTTTGCGAAAATCGTCCGCCCGGAACGGTAAGAGGCACTGACAAACTCTAAAATAGAATTATTTAACAGCAATTATTTGCAAAGAATTCATTTCCTATGCAAGGATTTAGCGCGGCGGTGTGAGACTCCTGCGGGATTAGCGAGACAGATGAGACCCCGCACGAAACGTAGGAGGAACGAAGCCTAAGTACGCCACATCCATGTGGCAACGGCTTCATGACCAACTTCGTGTTGGCCCGGAGGAGGCTCAACGCTCGCCCCTGGATGCGCGAACGCCAGAGCGCTAAATCCAATCCGCAAATTTTTATTAGAGACTTTTATGTGGAATTACTTTTTCAGTGCCCTCGAACGGAAATTCACGAGGCCTTAAGGTCACTTGTAAAAAAACTTATACTTTCTTATCTTTTAAAGCAAACTAAAACCAGTGCCTATTAAGGACACTGGTTTTAGTCCAAATAACTACTCATTTTTTTGAGTTTTTATTTGTTATTTACCTTTTAATTGTGATTCAGCCATTTGTACAAGACGTTTAGTAATTTCACCACCAACGGAACCGTTAGCACGGGCTGAAGCATCAGCACCTAATTGAACACCAAATTCTTGTGCAATTTCGTATTTCATTTGATCAAGTGCTTGTTGCACACCAGGTACTGCAAGTTTGTTTGAACTGTTGTTGTTGTTCGGCATGTGTCTCTCACCTCCTTGTGACTATAGAATGTGCGATATTGAATTTTTAATACGGAAATAATCATAGGTAAAATGTAACTGTAAAGGAAACTGATTTCCCACGTAAAAAACCGCCCCAAGATTACTCTTGAGACGGTTCTTTTTCTTCTTATAATAAGTCAGCGAATTTATCGGCTGCTCGCTCTTTTTTCGGGAACGTATAAACTTCACGATTTTTCACTGCTCGCTCGATTAATGAATCGAAATCAGAAAAGCTTTCATAGTGCTCTACTTTTTCAAGCTTCGGTTTTGTTTTCGGACTTGGTGGTGTAAAAATTGTACAGCAATCTTCAAAAGGCTGGATTGATGTTTCATACGTACCGATTTTTTCAGCAATATCGATAATTTCTAATTTATCACTTGAGATTAATGGACGTAAAATTGGTGTAGCTGTTACTGCATTGATCGCTGTTAAGCTTTCTAATGTTTGGCTCGCTACTTGCCCAAGACTTTCTCCTGTAACAATCGCCAGTGCATCAATTTCTTCACGCACTTGATCGGCAATTTTCATCATCATACGACGTGTCGTAGTCATTGAAATGTTTGAAGGTACTTTTTCTTTTATAAGCACTTGTATTTCAGTAAACGGAATGACGTGCAGACGTATACTTGCACCGAATTTTGTTAATTCATTTGCTAACACTTTTACTTTTTCAAGCGAATTTTCACTTGTGTATGGCGGACTAAAGAAGTGAATTGCTTCAATACGAACACCACGTTTCATCATTAAGTACCCTGCGACCGGACTATCAATGCCTCCAGATAACATAAGAAGTGATTTACCATTTGAGCCAATTGGCATACCACCAGCTCCAGGTAGTACTTGCGCCATCATATATACTGCATCATGACGAACTTCAACTCGTAATTCTACATCTGGCTTCTTCACTTTTACAGAAAGATTTGGGTATTTCGGCAAGACATGCGCTCCGATTTCACGTTGGATACCATGTGAATCTAATGGAAATGACTTATCTGTTCGCTTTACCTCTACTTTAAACGTCAGCTCTTGACCCTTAAACAAGTCCATAATCGTAACAGCCAGTTCTTTCATGGCCTCTATATCTTTTTCACATGCTGCCACTGGACTAAATGATTGAATACCAAAAATCTTCGGTAGACGTTCAACAATTTTGCCCATTTGTTCTTCATCTTCAATCGTAATAAACATGCGATCACGTTCTGTACGAATATCTAATCGTCCTACTTCTGCTAAAGAATAACGAATATTTTCACGTAGTCGACGGATAAAATCCATCTTATTACGACCTTTTGTCGATAACTCACCGTATCGAATTAAAATTTCTTTCCAAATCATTGCGTTTGCTCTCCTTTTAATTCCTTCATAACTTCATTTAACTCTACTTTAAATCGAGCTATATGTGCATCATTTACAAATGCTCCAAAGCTTAGGCGAATAACACCTTTTTTAAATCGCCCATCGATATTCAGTGCTTCTACGACATGGCTCGTCTGCGTTTGCTTTGACGAGCATGCACTAGATGTCGACACAATGACACCCCGTTTTTGAAGTGCATTAATAATTATTTCACCTTTTAAGCCTTTAACACTAAACGACACGATATGTGCCGCACCTTCAGCTGTAGATAAAACATGCACATCATCACCATATTGCTTTAGCACTTCCGTAATTTCCTTGTTCCATTTGCGGTAATTAAAGAAGCTTACGCCCATCGTTTCAACTGTCATACGAGCAGCTTTTGCCAGCGCAACAGCTTGTGGCACTGCAACTGTTCCACTGCGTAACCCAAATTCTTGACCACCGCCAAGAGCAATAGGCTGCCATTGTAATTTTTTACGAAAAGCTAGTACACCAGAGCCTTTCAATCCATGTATTTTATGTCCTGAAATCGATAGACAATCTGGACCATCTTCTCCATTAAAGGACAATGGTAACTTACCAAAGCTTTGAACGGCATCTACATGAAATGTTGCACGACTATTGCTATGAACAATTTTCGCCGCTTCAAAAATTGGTTGAATAGAGCCCATTTCGTTGTT
>JAVWKG010000037.1:0-25117 GCA_036638655.1 Lysinibacillus sp.
TGATTCTTTTAAGTTAAGTACATGTGCATGGCCTTGTGAACCGTACCCAATGATTGCGATTTTTTTCCCTTTTAGTACCGTTTCGTTAATTTCGTTTTCATAATACATTTTTGACATTTTTGTTTCCTCCAATTAGTGTAAGTTAGTTTTTTTTAGAAATTAGGGCTTCAGATGACATCCTCCACCCTAAGGAATCTCGCTTGTTATTTTAAAATGGATAATTGCGGACCTTCTACTTTTTGCGTTTCACGAACGGCTGCTGTTGCGCCTGTACGTGTTAATTCTTTAATGCCATAAGGACGAATTAATTCGATAAAGGCATCAATTTTTTCTGGATGTCCGACTACTTCATACGTCACAACATTTTTTGCTGTGTCGACAACTTGCGGGCGGAATGGCTCTACAATAGAATTCATTTCAAGTCGTAAGTTCGGTGGTGAAATAACTTTCACGAGTGCTAGTTCTCGAAGCACGATTGACTTATCTGTAATATCATTGACTTTTAATACATCAATTTGTTTAGATAATTGCTTCACTAGCTGTTCAATTTTGTTTTCATCTTCTACATTTACGACAAAAGTCATTTTCGAAGAATTTGGTTGTTCTGTGTGCCCTACTGTGATGCTTTCGATATTGAATTGGCGCTTCATCAGTAAGCCTGTTACACGGTTAAGAACACCACTTTGGTTAATAACTGTTACTGTAATAACTCGTTTCAATTCTTTTTCACCCCAATCATTTCTTGTAAACCTTTGCCTGGTGCAACCATTGGGTATACACATTCAAGCTGTTTTACGCGACAGTCGATTAATGCTGGCTCATCTGAAAGTAGTGCCTCACGGAAAATGCTTTCCGCCTCATCAATCGTGTTAATGCGGTAACCCTTAATGTCATATGCATCCGCTAATTTTACAAAATCAGGCTGGATTGGCATTAATGATGATGAATAACGCTCTTCATAGAATGTTTGTTGCCATTGGCGTACCATTCCAAGACAGCTATTATTTACAATCACAATTTTTACTGGGATGTTGAATTCTTGTAGAAGTGAAAGCTCTTGTGCAGTCATTTGGAAACCTGCATCTCCTACAATCGCAACAACTTTTTTGTCTGGCTTCGCAAATTGGGCGCCAATTGCAGCTGGAAAGCCGAAGCCCATCGTACCAAGTCCACCAGACGTTACCCATCCGTGATCATTATTTAAGCGGTAATATTGTGCAGCCCACATTTGGTGCTGCCCAACGTCAGTTGTAACAATTGCTTCACCTTCAGTAATTCTATGCACAAGCTCCATTGCTTCTTGCGGCAATACTTCTTTGTCGCCTACTTCTTTTGAATACCATAATGGATATTCCTTCGCATGTTCCTTTAAATAAGTAATCCACTCTTCTGATTGAGGACCTTCAAAATCCTTTTTCAGTAAAGATTTCAGCGCTTCTTTTGCGTCCGCTACGATCGGAATATCTGTCGGTACATTTTTGCCAATTTCCGCTGGATCAATATCGATATGAATGACCGTTGCATTCGGTGCAAATGTTGCTAAGTTCATTGTTAAACGGTCATCGAAACGAGCACCTATATTTAATAATACATCGGCTTCTGTAATAGCAACGTTCGACGTCACTGTTCCGTGCATCCCAGCCATACCAAGAAATAATTCATGGTCACCATGAATTGACCCAAGACCTAACAATGTATTTGCAACTGGAATGCGATATTTTTCAACAAAAGTCGTTAATTCTTCACGAGCATCTGCAAAAAGTACACCTGCACCCGCTAAAATTACTGGCTTTTTAGCTGTTGAAATGGCTTGGATTGCTTTTTGAATTTGTAAATAGTTAGGCTTGTATGTTGGTTGATAGCCCGGTAAATTAATCTCTTCCGGTGTTTGTGGTGGATTTTCCACATCAAACAGCATTTGTGATACATTTTTCGGGAAATCAACAACAACCGGTCCTTTACGACCTGTATTCGCAATATGGAATGCCTCTTGCACGATACGTGGAATATCATTCACATCTTGCACTTGATAGTTATGTTTCGTAATAGGTGTCGTAATCCCCATAATGTCCGCTTCTTGGAACGCATCTGTTCCAATGACTGATGTAGCAACCTGCCCTGTGAAAACAACAAGTGGAATCGAGTCAATCATCGCGTCTGCAATTCCTGTGACAAGGTTTGTAGCACCCGGTCCAGAAGTTGCAATGACAACACCTGGTTTATTTGATACGCGAGCATAGCCTTCTGCTGCGTGAATTGCGCCTTGTTCATGTCTAGTTAAAATATGACGAAGCGGATTTTTGTACATGGCATCATAAATTTGTAGTACCGCTCCACCTGGATAACCAAAAATAATTTCTACACCTTGATCATGTAGTGCTTGCACTAAAATGTCTGCTCCATCCTTCGGCTCAAAAGTCTTTTTAGTTTGTTCTGCGTTTGTAATTTCTTCTACCTCATTTGTCGAAACATTCGCACTCATTAAAATACGCCTCCCCCATTTAATTTAAAATCACAACATACATATATGCTTGTAAAATGATAAAAAGCCTTTTTCTCCGCACGCAAAGAATAACCTTACGTAGGGATGAAAAAGACTTTCCATGGTACCACCCTTGTTTATAGCAAAAACTCTGCTACCTCGGGAATAAACTAAATAAGTAACTCGCCAATGTCAGTTTAAATACCTGTCACACAATAGAGAACTTAAATCGTTTATTCATTAATAACGAGCATTTCGATTATGCCCGGAGCTATCTAATGGCGAATTCGCGTTTAATAGCTCACTCCGAGGGGATGTCGGATCTAGTTGTATCGCCGGCTTCCAGCACGACCGGCTCTCTGGTAGATACAAGGCTCTAGAACCTTTAACCTCATCAACGTTTTATCGTATGTTATTTTTTCTACTAGATTTTCATTACGCCACCTGTAGAGGCGCTTGTTACTAATTTTGAATATCTTGCTAACCAGCCACGTTTGATTTTTGGTTCAAAGACTGGTAGCTTTGTTCGGCGTTCTGCCAACACTTCATCTAAAACTTCTAAATTAATCGTACGACTTGGTAAATCGATTGTAATAATATCACCATTTTCGACTAAAGCGATTGGACCGCCTTCTGCTGCTTCTGGTGAAATATGTCCGATAGAAATACCACGAGATGCACCTGAGAATCGTCCGTCTGTAATCAGGGCAACTTTTGTACCTAGACCGCGACCTTGAATCGCAGACGTTGGTGCAAGCATTTCTGGCATCCCTGGGCCACCTTTAGGTCCTTCATAACGAATGACGACTACATGACCCTCTTTAACAGTTCCATTATCGATATTTTCTTGTGCTGCTTCTTGTGATTCAAAGACAATCGCTTCCCCTTTGAACACTTTAATAGATGGATCTACTGCACCTACTTTAATAACGCCACCCTCTGGTGCAATATTACCAAATAATACCGATAAACCACCAACTGGGCTATATGGGTTATCTTTTGTACGAATAACCTCGTCGTTCGTAATATGATAGTCTTTCACAAGCTCACGCATTGTTACGCCTGCAATTGTAGGTCGATCAGGGTGAATTGCGCCTGGAATCTTTGTTAATTCGTTAATGATGGCACTTACGCCACCAGCTTTATTAATATCATCCATTGAGTAATCTGAAGCTGGCATAATTTTAGCTAAATATGGTACACGCTCTGCCACCTTGTTAATATCTTCAACGTTGTATTCAATTTCTGCCTCATGTGCAATAGCAAGTGTATGTAATACAGTGTTTGTTGAACCACCCATTGCCATATCAAGTGCAAATGCATCATCAATCGTTTCTTTTGTAATAATATCGCGAGGTTTCACATCTTCTTCAATCATACGGATTAATTGCTTAGCAGCTTCTTTAATAAGCTTATGACGCTCGTCTGAAGTTGCAACAATTGTCCCGTTACCAGGAAGTGCTACACCTAGCATTTCCATTAAGCAGTTCATAGAGTTCGCTGTAAACATACCTGAACATGAACCGCACGTTGGACATGCATTATTCTCGATATCTAGTAATTCCTCAGCTGTCATTTTGCCTGATTTAAGGGCACCCACACCTTCAAAAACAGAAGTTAGTGAAAGTTGTTTACCTGTCGCTGATGTACCGGCTTCCATTGGACCACCTGATACGAAGACTGAAGGTACGTTTGTACGAACCGCTGCCATCAACATCCCTGGTGTGATTTTGTCACAGTTTGGAATGTAGAACACACCGTCAAACCAGTGTGCATTAATAACAGTTTCTGCAGAGTCTGCAATAATTTCTCGACTTGGTAATGAATAACGCATACCAATATGTCCCATTGCAATGCCATCATCTACTCCGATTGTATTAAATTCGAATGGAATACCACCCGCTTCAATAATTGCTTCTTTTACAATATCGGCAAATGTACGTAAATGTACGTGACCTGGAATAATGTCAATATATGAGTTACAAACTCCGATAAATGGTTTTCCTAAATCTTTTGCTTTTACTTTGCCTGTAGCATATAAAAGACTTCTATGTGGTGCGCGATCAACGCCCACTTTAATCATGTCACTTCTCATTGTTTAACGCCCCTCAATTGTCTAACCCTTACGATTAAAACGTATATTGTATGCCTTCGCTTTCCACAATTTTGCAAAAAAGCCGGCTAAAATGTTATTTGTTATCGCGCCTAGCTTTCCGTTGCCAATAACACGACCATCTACATTTAATAACAGCGATGAATTATGCTGCTGTATTTGTTAAGAACGATTAACTTCTTTTCTACGAATTTATTAAACAGCTCATTTTCTAGTAAATCACAATGTTCTGTCTATTTAGATTTCAAAAATCGTAAAATATTGAAATACAATTCGTTGAAGCAACAAACGTATTAAATTGTTGTAATCATAGTACGAAATTCATGTGTTCGTCAATACTATTTTTAGAATTGTTCAAACAATTTAAATACTCCGTCTACTATGAAATCGTTTTCACACTCATTAAGTATCGCAATTATCTCGTTTTATCGAATATTTTGACAATTTAGTCATAAATAAAGATTTTAATATTTTTACACTATTTCATCAGTGAAAACTTTGAAACTCCTATTTTTAGATTACTAAACGATTATTAATTTCTTTAAATAATTAGTTAGCAGTACATTATCTGGATCATATCGGAATCGCAATTTTAAAAATACATGCATATTAGGATATAGCTCATGGACGCGCGCTGCATGTAAATCATTCATTTTCCCCCAATGCGGTCTACCCTCGTATTTTTCCATTAACGAATGTACCCAAGTAAAATACGCTTCTTCTGGCATTCCCTTATACATGTGAAAAGCTAAGAAAGCACTTTCCTTCCCTTGTGTCGGACTTAAAAAACCTGCTTCACCGGCCGTTGTACGACATTCTATAGGAAAATGCACATTATATGGCTTATTTTTCAATGTCGCATGTACCTCTTCCAGACAAGCATGGAATTGACTAAGCGGAATCGCATACTCACTTTCACGAAACTTCACATTTCTTGGTGTCGGATAAATTTCGTAGCTAAGCCCTGTTTTCTCGCCTTTCGTCACGTTAGCAGCTGCAACTTTACTCATTACACTACTGAGCTGCGGTCGCCACCTACACATTTCTGACATCACATAAAAAGCACCGTTTTCTACTATTTGAAGTTTCAGTAACTCTGCACGCTTACTCCAAACATTTTGTTCAATGGGCGCAACTGCGTTCATCCGCTTCACTTGAATCGTTTCACTCCCCGGGAAATAAAACCACTCCACATGTCTATTTGCTCGGATATCCTCTGAAAAAGTGGCAAGTCCAAGAGATAATGACTCACCAGATGCCACATAATGTAAACTGTATATTGGTATAACCTTAATTGTTAGCTTAACTAAAATACCTATCAAACCTAATGACAGATGAAGTGCTTCAGACAGCTCATCATCCCCTCGTTGATGCTCATGATATTCACCTGTTCCATCTACAAAGCACCACTTAACAATCATTGAAGATAAAGAACCTAGTGTTACACCTGTTCCGTGCGTCCCCGTTGAAACAGCCCCCGCTAATGATTGCTCCTGAATATCCCCCATATTCGCTAAAGCAAAACCATGTGCAGCAAGCAAAGGTCCTATCTCTGAAAGATATGTACCAGCCCATAATGTTGCCTCACCAGCTTCTTTATCTACCTCGATGAGTCCACGCATTTCATGTAACGACATGGCAATCTGCTCCGGCATAGCAACTGCACTAAAAGAATGACCCGCACCTGTTACACGAATCGTTTTCTTCGCTTCTCTTGCCTGCCTAACAATTTGCGATACCTCTTCAATTGAGCGCGGTAAACACATTTCACTTGGATACGCTAAAATATTTTCTGACCAATTCGTCCATTTCTCTCCACTTTTCCATTTCGCTACAGAAAACATTGTCCATCCCCCCTATATGTCACATATGGCCCCGCATACTGTTCTCCTCGTATAGCATGTAGTACTTGAAACCTTTCGCAAAGTTCACCAGCCTTTGCATGGCGTAAGTAAAGAGTATCACCTACTCCAATCACTTTATCCTTCACACGAATAGGTGTCTGAACCTCTCCAGCTCCCTCAAGATTTAAAAACTGAAAATATTGAGGCTCATAAAACACAGGATGACGATCTGCCCCTGTTGCACCAGAAGCAATATATCCCCCACCATGACAAACGACTATATTTTCTTCCGGCTGCCTTGTTACTCGTAATGCAAATCCAGTTGCCTTTTCTAATTGCAAATGGGAGAACAGATCAAACAGTGCGGGTGCGTAAAAAGCTGAGCCTACAGTCACTTCAGTCACTTCTCGTTGCTCCGCCGTATACTGCATGCTCCCTGTTCCTCCGCCATTCACAAATCGAATATCCGGGAAATATGCCTTTATATGTGCGATGGCTAGCCTTCTAAACTGTGTTACTTGCTGTGCCGCACGTTTTTGTAATTGCTCAATGACCTTCCCTTTCAAATGATTAGCTGGCTTATTTCCTACCCCTGCAATTTGCGCTTCATAGCCCATCGCACCAATAACCTGAACATACTTTTGCTGTACTAAAAACCGCAATATTGGCGTTAATGCCGCTAATGAATTTAAGGAAGAACGCTTTGTCCCAAAATAGATCACTTTAAAATTATTGGACATATTAACGTCGATACAAACGGATACGACGACATCCATTTCTTCTGCAAGCTGCGCCAAAAACGCAATATGCTCTACTTTATCGACCATAAAAGTAACCTGCCTACCATTTTTCACATATTGTAAAATATGGCGAACCGCCGTTTTTTCCATTGTTGGATAACCAATCAATAGTTCATCGAAATCTTGCTCTAACAAAAAAAGAGTTTCAGCAGCAGTAAATGTCATAAAGCCAACTGTTTGCAGTAATTTCTGTTCTATATAACGCAGTATTTCAACGGATCTAATGGACTTTGTGGCAATTCTAATTTTCTTATCACCACATGCTTGTTTAACAGTATGGATATTTTGATCGAGCGCATCCATATCAAGCCAAGCAAATGGTCTTTCAATATTTTCAAATATACGATCAAAACGATCTGTCATTTTCAGCCCCCCTTGAATGACGTTCTTTGTATGTATTGACTATGCGTGTTGGTCCTATGTAATGTCTATTTGACAAGCTACTCGAAAATTCCTTTCTTTGGGTATGCAAAAGGCAACTGTAAAAGTGGAGTTTTCCGTCTTTTCACAGCTGCCTTATAATTTTGCTTTCATTATTTTCACCTTTCTACATTTTTTTGTCTCCCTTTTACTTGTTTGCAAATAGCACAAATTCTGCTGCTATGTTCAAGATAATTACTAAATGTAAACCTGCAATTAGAAAGCCCTGTCGATTTAATTTCTTCATTCCAACCATATCCATATACTTCACCTCACCTTTAACCATATTATACTAGTGGAAATACCTTTTTGCAAAATATTCTGAATATTATAAAAGAATCATTTTTTTGCCAATTCTAAACTCAATATGGCATGATACAAATGTAAATATACCTAGAAGGAGTGATTTCTTATGAGAAAAGCATTACTTGTCATTGATTATACGAATGATTTTGTAGCAACAGACGGAAAACTAACTTGCGGGGATCCTGGTCAAGCACTTGAAAAAACAATTACCTCTTTAATCGAAAATTTTATGGACAACAACGAAGTCGTTATTTTTGCAAATGATCTCCATGAAGAAAATGACGTTTTCCACCCTGAAGCAAAACTATTCCCTCCACATAATATTCGTGGTACTTCAGGTCGTTTATTGTATGGTGCTGTTGGTGAATTATATGAAGAAAAACAGGCTCAATTTATTTGGCTAGATAAAACACGCTATAGTGCATTTGCTGGTACAAATTTGGACATCTTATTAAAGGAACGTGGCATTGAAGAAATTCATTTAGTAGGCGTTTGCACGGATATTTGCATTTTACATACTGCTGTCGATGCCTATAATTTATGCATACCAACCGTTATTTATGAAAATGGTGTCGCCAGCTTTGATGCGGCAGGTCATACATGGGCTCTCAATCATTTTAAAAATACACTTGGTGCAACGGTTAATAATTTTCTTGCATAAAGTTGCAGTATAGCATTGATTTGGCTCATCACCATAACCTGCACTTTAATAAAAATGTCATCCCCGACTTTTGGTGATGAGTCATTGATTTTCAATATTTTTGTATGCCAACCATTTTTTAAGAAGGTATAAACTCTCACTTTACATCACATCATACCGTAAAGGAGATGGTATAATGTTTAGTTTTATTTGGTTTCTCATCATCGGTGGTATCCTCGGCTGGATTGCCGGCATTATTTTAGGGAAGGATATTCCTGGAGGCGTCATTGGGAATATTATTGCCGGTGTCATTGGTTCGTGGATTGGTAGTATGGTACAGCGATTTCTATGTTTTCCCTGCTTTAATCGGAGCAGTCGTCCTCATATTTATCGTCAGTCTTATTTTTAAAGGTGTACGCAAGGCAACATAACTTGAGCTGTTTTTCGCTCACGAACAAGGTGGAAAGCATGCCACACCCAATTGACCTACATCGATTTGTATAAGTACTGAAATATCACCGACAATGTTATACAGTTTTATCTCTTTAAAAAGAACGATCCTCCTTTATATAAAAGAGGATCGTTTTTTCACTTTTTGTTTTCTTGTGAGATCGCTTGTTTAATATCCGAATTAAAATCATTATACAAATTATAAAAATACAAGACGTCATCTACATATTCATCACTATGATTATAGTTGAATACCGCTTTTTTTACGTTACCATCCGCAGCTCCATACTTTGATAAATAATTCGCAGCACTGAATACAGCATCTTCAATATTATAGGGATCGGCTATACCATCGCCATTTCCATCGACGCCATAGCCCCCATACTTCGCAATCGCTTTCGGATTTTTGAGTTCAGTTTTAGAAATTTCCCCTTTGCCTAATCCAGAACATGTTGGATGCTGCCAACCGACGAAAGTACAAGGCATAAATTGCATATGTCCTTCCGCTCCTGCTGGCGAGACAAGTGTCTGCATGGTTGAAAAACGTGTCTCAATTCGATGATGTGCCGCTAGTAATGTCCAAGGCACACCATACTTTTCCTCTGCCGCGATATAGATCGGTATATAATCCTCCGGTATTTGTAAATCGAAATTTTGTTGAATTTCTTCTAACGAACTGCTCGCGCCGAATTTCTCGAAAATCGATAATGTTTGTAGCTCTTTCCATGTGAAAAAAGCCAACATATACACAGTGATCGAAACAGGAATCAATAAAATGATCATCCATAGCTTTGTAGCAGGAGATAGAAGTGGTTTTTTCTTTTTCTTTTTCACCATATTTCACACCTATAATTCATATTTCTCTATACTCTATCAAAAATTATGTAATATTGGATATTCATTTCGGTATTGCTAAGTTACCCCTATGTTTATAGTTGAATAATAGCGAAAAAACAGATAGAATACAATGTTGAATATTATAAATGATCGTTAAATATTGGAGGTCTCATCATTTATGTGGAAAGATTTTAAGGATTTTGCTATAAAGGGTAACGTCATTGACCTTGCTGTAGCAGTAGTCATTGGTGCTGCATTTGGCAAAATTGTCTCATCATTAGTTGAAAATATTATTACGCCATTAATCGGTGTATTAACTGGTGGCATTAACTTTAAAGAAAGTTTTATTTTAACAGTTGGTAAGGCAGAATTTAAATTTGGTGTCTTTTTTCAATCGATTATGGATTTTGTCATCATTGCATTTGCCATCTTCATATTTGTACGAATCTTATCAAAACTAAAACGTGAAAAACAAGAAGAAGCAGTTGCGCCAGCTCCCCCAGTAGATCCAAAAGAAGAATTATTGAAAGAAATTCGCGATTTACTGAAAAAAGAACAAGCATAAAATTATACAGGGCATTTCACGAGATTTACGTGAAATGCCCATTTTTATACTTTTCCTAGTATTCCAACTAACTTTAACAATCAAAATCTAATAAATTTTCAGAATTCACCTTGTCCTCCACTGCTTTAAATGTTAAATTGATAACAATTATAATCGCCTCACTACTAATAATTTTTAACACTGAGAAAAATCGGACACGTTATCGCTATGCGGGTCCGTTCATTATTTTGACGAAGAAAAGAGTGACGACATGACAAACAGAAGTATTGAAACAAAATTAGTTCAATTAGGTAATTTAAGTGATGCCAAAACAGGTGCTGTCAACCCACCTATTTATCTATCAACAGCCTATAAGCATACCGGTATTGGTGAATCTACAGGCTATGATTACACACGTACAAAAAATCCAACTCGTACTATTTTAGAAGAAGGTTTTGCCGAATTAGAAGGTGGCGATGCTGGCTTTGCTTGTAGCTCAGGCATGGCTGCTATCCAGCTTGTTTTATCCCTATTTAAACCTGGCGAAGAATTAGTTGTACCGGATGATTTATATGGAGGTACATACCGATTATTTAAATTTTTTGAGGAAACGTATAATATTAAACCGGTTTACTCGAAATTTGAAAATGTTGCACAAGTAGAAGCATTAATAACAGAAAATACACGTGCGATTTTCATCGAAACACCTACAAATCCATTAATGCAAGAGTTCGATTTAGCTGCCTATGCAGAGCTTGCACATAAGCACGGGGCTATGTTAATTGTCGATAATACGTTTTACACACCGTATTTCCAACGCCCAATTGAATCGGGTGCAGATATCGTCTTACATAGTGCCACAAAGTATATCGGCGGGCACAATGATGTTCTAGCAGGCCTTGTTGTCTCTAAAGGGGCTGAGCTATCTGAACGACTTGCCTTCATTCACAATGGTAGCGGCATGGTATTAGGGCCAATGGATGCATGGTTGCTTATTCGTGGCTTAAAGACGTTACATCTTCGCCTAAAACAACATGATGCAAACGCGAAGGCAATTGCTGCTTATTTAGAGGATGAAGCGCTTGTAACAGACGTTTTATATACAGGTAAAGGCGGCATGCTGTCATTCCGTCTACAAAAAGCTGAATGGGTTGATGCCTTCCTTCGTAATATGAAGCTCATTACTTTTGCAGAAAGCCTTGGTGGTGTCGAAAGCTTCATCACATACCCTGCAACGCAAACTCATGCTGATATGCCTTACGAGGAACGTGTTGAGCGCGGCGTTTGTGACCGTCTTCTACGCTTCTCAATTGGGATTGAAGAGGCGGAAGATTTAATTGCAGATTTAAAACAAGTATTCGATACGCTTAGAAAAGAGGCATAAATTATGACGAAAAATATTCAAACAGCATTAATCCATGCAGGCGTTCGCAATGGCTTTACAGGTCAAAAAGGTGCAGTCAACGTACCGATGTATCTTTCGTCAACATTCCATCAAGAAAGCATCGATGAGTTTGGTGAATATGACTATGCACGCTCTGGCAATCCCACTCGTGATGCACTTGAAAAAGCTGTAGCTGAACTTGAAGGCGGTGTCCGTGCACATGCATTTGCTTCAGGCATGGCCGCTGTCTCTGCTTCATTAATGCTGTTATCACAAGGCGATCACATTGTCATTACGGAGGATGTATACGGTGGTACTTACCGTTTCGTGTCAAAGGTATTACCAAAATACGGTATTAGCCATACTTTTGTAGACTTCACGGATTTAGCAGCAGTCGAAGCAGCTATTACACCTGCAACGAAGCTCGTTTTCATGGAAACACCATCGAATCCGACGCTTGGCATTACGGATATTCGCGGGATCGTTGCCATTGCGAAAAAGCACGACTGCCTAACATTTTTAGACAACACATTTATGACACCTCTACATCAGCGCCCTATTGAGCTTGGCGTAGATGTTGTCATCCACAGTGCAACTAAGTTTTTATCTGGTCACTCAGATATTATCGCCGGTCTTACCGTTACAGGTGATGAAAAACTAGGCCAAGATCTGTATTTCATCCAAAATTCATTTGGCAATATATTAGGTGTACAAGATGCCTATACACTTTTACAAAATATCAAAACAACCGATGTTCGCTTTACTCGTTCAACTGAATCTGCACAAAAAATTGCAGAGTTTCTTCATGAACAACCTTTAGTGGAGCAAGTTTATTATCCAGGGCTACCAACACATCCAGGATACGACATCCATCAAAGCCAAACGACAAGCGGAGGAGCTGTTCTGTCTTTTTGTTTGCCAAACTATGCGATTACAAAAGCATTTGTTGAAGCCATGACAATTCCTGTATTCGCCGTTTCTCTTGGTGGTGTAGAATCTATCCTTTCTTACCCTGCCAAAATGAGCCATGCATCAATGGAACCTGAAGAACGCGCAAAACGTGGTATCACGGAAGGCTTATTACGCTTCTCAGTAGGCTTAGAAAATGTTGATGATTTAATCGCCGACTTTAAGCAAGCATTAGACCACGCATCAAAACTATAAGTTTTATAGAAAAAGAAGCTACCCAATTAATGGAATGGGCAGCTTCTTTTTTATGTTAGTGATTTAGCTGTTATGCATTGCTTGACTATTTTGTTGTGCACAAGACACGATTTATCACGCACAGAATTGCTTTTATCACGCACGAATGACGATTTATCCGGATTCACCCAACCAATTTTCAAATTTGCTATAGTATTCGACATCTCGATTTCCTACATAATAAGAAAAACGCCAGCACTGTTGTTCAGCGCTGGCGCTTTTCTTATAAGTTTTCTTCAATATATGACTCTATATCAGCAGCCATCGTATCAATTGGCACTCCTGCTTCGTCTTTTTCATCGTATCCACTATACACTTTCACTAGAATACCGTCTTTGTCGACTAAGAAAAATGAAGTAGCATGATTGACTTGATTTGATTTAGGGTCATCTTGCACCCATAATTTTGTTGACTTCACAGCAAAATCCTCAATATATTGCTGTGTATACCCTGTCAGTAATTGCCATTTTGATTCATCCGCTAAATTATAACGAGTTAAGTAGTCTTGCAACACTTCTGGTTTATCTACTTCGGGATCTACCGAAAAAGCAACGATATTATAATCCTCAACGCCGTTTTTAGCTAATTTGTCTTGCACTTCGGACATATTAAATGTCATTGGACTACAAACGGTTGTACAATTTGTGAAAATATACATACCTATCCACGGTTTCCCCTTCAAGCTTTCAAGTGAAACGGCTTCACCACGTTGGTTTACATGCTCGAAGTCCGGCAATTCCATACTATAATCTGCTTTAAATTTATAATTGCCACATGCACTGAGTACTGCTGCTGTCATCATTAGCATGACAAGCCCGATCATCTTCAACTTCATCTCTCTACTCACTCCCCATTAACTCTGCTTTCATTTTATCGAATGCCACGTGCGTTCACAATATGAGGGAGTGACAGCTTTCTTACATATTTGTGAAAATAACCTTCAGCTTTGAATTTATTTAGGAAGAATTGAATAAATTTCTCATTTTTACCCATCCTACTATTTGTAAAGGAAAATATATACAAAGTAAGGACGTGCATTAATGAAAAAAGAAGATACATTAAATCATAGTGAAATTTTTACGATGTGGACACAGCTAAGTTTAAATTATGGATTTATAGCAGCCAATCAAAGCTTTTTTAAGCATACGAGAGATAAAGATTTAACGAAAATGATAAATGAGGCCATTCAATGTTTGATGGATGAAAATAAAAAATTGGAGCAAATTTTAATCATGCATAAAATGTCTCTCCCGTCTGCAACCGCTCCCCTACCTGATGTACAAATAAGTAGTATTACGACTGTAGCGAAAGTAAATGATTCAGAAATTAGTGCATCTCTTTCTATGAACATCGCAACTGGTTTGGTGTCCACTAGCCAAGCTATGGATATATCGACGAAAGATTATATTTTTAAAATGTACGGCGTGCACCATATGAAGAAAGCCATATTAGGAGCAAAATTATTACATCTAAGCCAAAGAAAAGGCTGGCTACCAGCACCTGCTACGAATGCCGCTTACTAATCAAGTTGTTGGGCATGCCCCGTACAACAATAAATAAGGTGTCTCAGAAATATTTCTGAGACACCTTTTATTTACGAAAAATCAATTTATTTTTTCACCATATTTATTTAAAATAGATACTTTTATAATAAAATCCTGTTTCGTTTTTAGGTTTTTCGGTGATAATTTTGTTTCAATAAGGTTATATATTTCGTTTTCCATCTTATTGCAAATATCTGTTATGTCTTGTTTATCATCTAAATTTGTCAAGATTTTATATTCATACTCATTTGGAGAATTACCATTTTCAAGAATTAACCTTTTAAATTGATCTGGGTAGGATTCAGATAAATAGTTGGTTGCAATTGTTTGTATTTCTATAAATAAGTCCGTAGTTCTAACAAATTCTTCAAGTATCTTTCTATCAATATGGCTTTTTTCGATAACAACAGGGTACTTTTCAAATTTAGTTGATTTAATTGTGTTTTTAACAATTTCCTCCACTTCGTACTTTACTGAATTATAGTATTCTTGACTACCCGCAATACCAAAATTTATACCTTCTGGGTTAATACTGTTTACAATCATTGGATATTTTTCGGTTTTGTCTTTTAGTTCTTTTAATAAATTACCGATTTCTATCTGTGACGGTGGGGTATTATCGTTAGCGAAAGAATTATTTACGAAAGTGAAAAAAACGCCAAGGATCAATAAAAAGCCAACAATGAAACTACACTTCTTCATATCAATTCCTCCCTCTAAAAATTTACGCTGAATCTTTATAAAAAATGATATCCGTAGGGATATTATACAAACAGTTTTTACATATATAAAAAAAATATAACAAGCGATTCACTTTCCAAACACCAGCTTCATTTCGTAAATCCACTGTATATGTAGTAATGCTTATTTGCCCTTTATGTTTTTGGAAATTAGGACGGATAATATACGATATAGTGTCGTTCCATCACGAAAAAAAATTAAAGGTGATTTATTGCCGTCGAGGTCTTCCCCCAATTTTTTCTGTTTCCCCTACCACGCCAACCAATTTTCCAAATTATCCGCCCTCCTACTGATGGATGGTGGCTGACAATCACGTTCACATAACCAGTTATAAAAAGGGACCGAACGACCTCTATTTGGCGTTTCTTCTATAAAATTTGGTTTGCTCAATTGTCTATACTCTCTACGCCCAATTGCTTTACCGTAAACGCCTACAAATACCGCACGTAATGTACTAGCAATCGTTAACGTACCTTCTTTAATATCCATTGCCATGTTGAAAATCACATTTTTAGCCGTTACAAATGCTTTCATACTATTAATCTGTGAAGCCAGTACAACTTTATGTAGTTCATCCTTCAAACTATCTGCTAATGGTAATGAATGCATGAAATCAAACAGCATCACCTGGTACGCATTCATGTATTGCTTACAAGTCTCTTTTTCAGCGTGAGCGTTATGATATATTTCCTGTAAAGAGCATGTTTTTAAAAGATTAAAAGATTTAGAAGATTGGTTTTCAGAATATTGCTTGCAAACCGCTTCGTTATTGGCTTCATACGTTGTCACTCGTTGAGACACGCTCGATGGGACATAAGGTAAAATGCGATAAATACTAGCCCCTTTAATGCCATTTAGCTTCGTCCCAGGCACCTTTTCAATGATACCTAACGCCGCTAATTTTGCTACTGATCTGTACACAGTCTTTGTACTGATCTCCAATGCTCCAGCAATTGTACTAGCTTTAAGATGACATGCGCCTGTATGCTCCAATGAATGACGAGCAAGCTTGAAAACGATGGCACGCTCTGATTCAGTTAATGAATAGAAATGTGCTGCCATATGCTGTTCAACTGCCAAGTCCATATCGTGTACTGCATCAAATGTTGCGTATTGCTCCAAGTATTCAAATGCCATCGTTTTCTCACCTCTCTAGTTATTTAATCGTAATCGACTGTAACACGTCGTGGATTGCTTCTAGCTTGACTTCTATTCTGTGCAATAAATAAAATGACACAATAATTGGAAATCCTAGCTCAGAAACGACATTCACCCATTGTTCCATAGTCGATACCCCCCTTCATTATAAAAGTGGCTTTTGCAATGATTATTTTGCAAAAGCCACTTCCGTTTTACACCCTATTAAGCATTCGTGGATACATCAAACGATTCAACCTGACGTTCAACGATTCGTGCGCCCTTGATCGCAACAAATGCTGCTGCCTCAATCTCAAAAACATTTTGATCGATAATTGTTTGCATTACCCCTTGAACCTCACTCGAAGTCAAGTTTTCTTTCGGTACATCAACCGTGATTGTCGACGTTTTACCTGCTGCAGTTGTAAATTGCATTTCCAATACTTGTGTCATACTTATCACCTCCATTCTACAATTCGACTATTACGCTAATTCTGTCGTTTCTACTCTTTCCACATCATTCAATTGACGAGAAGATAGACTTGCGATTGCGTTGGCAACGACGATTAAACTAGCTGCTGTGTGCGTGCTGTTTAAGTTGCGATACGATTTAGATTTAACAATCTCCTTGCCCTGATCATCTTGACCTGTTACATACTTTAATCGTAGCGTTGCATTTACAAAAGTTAAGTTTGCCATGTGCTTCACCCCCTTTCCACACAATATATATGGAATTGTCATAAAAAAAGGGACATTAAGGGTGAATTTTTTTTTCATAACTCTTATAATGGAGAGAGTTAATGTAAAGAGGTGAACGGATTGTTAGGTGGTTGGTTTTCATGGTTTATCATATTTTGGGTAATCACCCTAATTTCTTTAATG
Organism: Lysinibacillus sp.; assembly: GCA_036638655.1. Lineage (GTDB taxonomy): Bacteria > Bacillota > Bacilli > Bacillales_A > Planococcaceae > Lysinibacillus. The sequence continues at coordinate 17,328 of JAVWKG010000037.1, forward strand.
TCGATTGGTGGATTTTTCATGTTCCGCAAGTTTTTAAAAAGGATGCCAAAACAAGATGGTAAATCAGAATTAGATTGGCAAGAATATTATTTAGATAAAACAATCCATTTATGGGGACAAGCTGAGAAAGAATTATTGTATGAACTAGTCAGCCCTGTACCTGAGCTGTTTAGACAAATCGCAAAAGAAAAAATTGCTGGAAAAATCGGGGAGCTTGCTTTAGAAGAAAAAGTTTCTGCCATTGATAACGATCTAATTATCCGTGGCTATATTCAAGCTACGCCAAAGCGAGATCATAAATTTTTACGTAAAAAACTAGAAGAATTACAAATTAACATCGACCCTTACGAAAGTTTGTTCGATTAATATTGAAGTAAAAAGCAGCACTTTTTAGAAGTGCTGCTTTTTTCTTCGTCTAGTACATTCATCCAACCTGCTCATTCGTTATTTTCCAAATGATATTTTGAGAACATAAACGCCTTTACGACTTATGTAACTCTCCCCATTCTTCTCTTAAAATACCCATTCGAATTGAATCATAATATTGACCATCATAGTAACGAACTTTACGGATTCGCGCCTCTATTTGCATTCCAATTTTCTCGCCCACACGAATAATGCGCTCGTTGCCAGACCAAGTAGTAAAGCCAACTCGTACCAATGGCATTGTAGTAAATAAGTGGTTCATCCATAACTTCATTGCCTTAGTACCTAGACCTTTTCCCCAAGTATTTGCTTCATGAAAAACAATGCCCATTTCCAACCATTTAGAAGGTTCATGCTCCCAATAGTACGTAATGATTCCTCGTACAACACCACTCACTTCAATCACCCAAAGTTCATCTTGATTTACCCATGTTTCTCCTTTTGGAAAAAACTCTTCATATGTCATCGTTTTGTGCGGAAAATAAGGAGCATCCCATTTTTTCCATTCAGGCTGCTCTTCTTTATAAATTAGCTCCCAAAGCCGCTTTAAATCAGTATCCACAACCGGTCTAATTGTTACCTCTGCATCTGTGTACATAGAACTCCTCTTTTCATTAAAAATTTTGGTATGAACGCTTGAAAAGGGATATTACTCTTTTTGCAAAGTATATTTTGCACCCGTTTCGTAAAGCAGTTTTGAAATACCTTCTGGATGATATGGCATTAGTTGGTCAGCTTCATCTAAGCTCACCCATTCAACTTTGATAATATTTTCTTCTTGTGGAATTTCTTCAGGTCGATTTATGATTTGCCCGTGATAAGTAATGAAATACACATGGTTTTCACCTATAAAAGCCTCGTTCAATGCAATAATATCGCCAACCTTAATGTCATATCCAGTTTCTTCCTTAACTTCTCTTACAGTTGCATCTACTAAAGTTTCTCCAGCTTCAACTCCACCTCCTGGTAAAGACCATGTGCCATTCCTGTTAAATACCATTAGAATTTTGTTTGTGTTTTCATCAAACATTAATGCATAGACAACATCCACCCGCTTAAAATTCATCTCTTTAGCCCCTTCGTAAGACTAATTTTAATATTGTAATAAAAAAGGCTCATCATCATAACCTCGACTCGATTTCCTTTCTGGCTGTGCGCTTTCCCGGGGGCGTCCAGCCTCTACTACAATCATCAATCAATCTAAAATCTTTCATTAATCCTGAATATTGTTTTCTCTCTAAATACCTGCAAACTCTATTTCACAGAAGTTAATAGAAAGTATTTACGATACACACTTGAAATAAAAATAAAATTGAAAAAGAGTCTTTATTAAGTAACTATAGCCTAATTTCTCAGTGTTGTATGTGAGAAATTAGGCTTCTTTATTTTGATATCCTTAATGCTGTAAAAACGCATGTATCTGGCGCTGTCTATATTCCCTTCACTTCAATTGTTCTTTAGACTTTATTTATTATCCTATTAATTCAGTTTTCCGGAATGAACGGAAATTCATCACTAAATGTGCTAACATACCTGCTACCAAACCCCAAAATGCCCCACCTACTCCTAATAGAGTCACATTTGCTGCAGTAGCTAAGAAAGTGATAAGTGCCGTCTCGCGATTAGTTGGGTTACCCAACGCATCCGATAGGCTACTGCCAATCGTCCCCAACAATGCCAAGCCAGCTAAAGTCGCTATAAAAGTTGGCGGTAATATTAAAAATAGTTTTACGAGTGTAACCCCAAAAACACCAACAACTATGTACATAAGACCACATATTATCCCAGCAATATAACGTTTTGATTTATCTTTATGGGCATCAGGACTTGTACAAATAGCTGAAGAAATGGCTGCAATATTAAAAGCATGTGAGCCAAATGGAGCCATAATTAATGAACCTAAGCCTGTAACGGTCAATATGGGATTCGCACTCGTTTTAAAACCATCTCCCCTTAATATCAACATACCCGGAATATATTGACCCGTTAAAGTGATTATAAATAATGGTAAAGCAACACCTAATATAGACGATATAGAAAACTCAGGCATTGTTAACACTGGTAGCGCTAAATCAAGCCCAATACCTTGAAAATTAACTTTATTAAATAGAATGAGGTAGACTAGCCCCACAACTAAAATTCCTACCACCGCAAATCGGGAATATAGTCGTTTTAAAACGATATACGTAAAGAACAATGTAATAACAAATGCCGGTTCCACTTTGGCTCCACCAAATGCCGCTATCCCAAACTGCAGCAGTATTCCAGCTAATAAACCAGCTGCAATGCCAGAGGGGATGTATTTAATGAGACGATCAAACATTCCAGTCATACCCAAAATAATGAATCCTATTGCAGAAATGATATAAGCACCGATTGCTTCGTTATATGAAGTAAACAATAATGCCGATGCTAAAAATGCTACTCCCGGAGTTGACCAAGCTGTAATAATAGGCTCTTTATATTTGTAACTTAGCCATACTCCTGTAATTCCCACACCTATAGACAAGGAGAAAACCCATGAGGCAGTTAATTCGGGACTTAGATTAGCAACTTTGGCGGCTTGGAATACAATCGCAAAAGTTCCTCCATAATTAATTAGAACAGATACTAAAGCCGCTATTGACGGAAAAAAAAGATCGTCTACACTTATCGCATTTGTTTTGGATTTCATCTAGTTATCACCTCTTAAAGTTTTAGATAGCACTACGTACACACAGTCACTTATCTCTCCATAACCCTTTTCTTTGAAATTTCTTTTGAAAATCACTTAAAGCTTACAATGCCCACATGATGCAACATTATAAATAGAAACCCGAGAATGGTAAGTTATTCGAGGAAGTTTCTATTTTCTGACTTACAGTTAAATTTGCTCTTTCATATGATCATTCATCTCATAGCTATCTATTAAAGAGCACCGGGTTTAAACATCTTTTCCTCTTCAATTGGACTCTCTTTTGCTGTTAGATTGTGTGTTTTTATTCTATAAACTTGAACTGCCGATCCATAAACAGCTGATCTATACTTATCAACATGTTGTTTAGAAAGCGCACGGCTATGATAACCTGGAACGTATTTATCCATCATCTCCTGCAATACACTTGTCTTTTCTTCTAAATCCATGACAAGTTCTGCTACCCCGAAGAGCATAACACTCATATATGCTGTATCTGTTTTTGCTGGAACGGGGTCAGTAATAGTACCGTATTCCGCACATACTGTGAAACAGACTTCAGCATTATCCTTCATGATTTGATTCCGTCTCTCCCCCTCTGCACCATGAAAATATAGTTTGTCATTCATCCACACATAATTGAGGGGTACTACATATGGATGTTTCCCATCTGATAGACCTAGATGACCAACCCTTGATGTACGCAAAAAATTCTCGATTTTTTTCTGATTCTTACACTCTCTCACCTTATAACGTACTGAATTCAACTCAAAACCACACCTTCCAGTTAATTTTCCTTGCCCACAATTAATGGACTCACACAACGCTAATACTAATTCTTCGAGTATGTTTGACTGTGGAAGTATCATTACGCTTCGGTGTAATTACGTCCACAGTTTGGGCCAACAGGATGTTGGTCACTCAGGCGTTGCCGCAGGACGCGGCGTTCTAAGCCCGAGTTCCACTTTTCAGCTAGCGTTTGGACTCCACCGAAAAAAACTAGAATGCATTCATATCACCATCTATGGAAACGAGTGATTTCCGCTGAATGAAGATAATATGTTTTCCACTTGTTTGTAGTTTAGCGATAATTGGAATGGTATGATATATCCAAAGTTGTTGATTTTTATCAGTCCATAAAGGAGTGTGATGTGTAATGATGAAAATAGATCGACAAGATAGTAAACCAATTTGGAAACAACTGCTTGATCAAGCTATGCATAATATCACAAGTGGAAAATGGAAAGCTGGTTATCGGCTACCCCCTACTCGTGAACTCGCTCAACAATTAGGAGTCGCCCGCTCAACTGTACAAACAATGTATGAAGAGCTATTTAGCAGAGGATATACTATTACCTCACGTCGTGGAGGAACACAAGTAAGTGACTGGAACCAGTCCTTTATCTCAAAGGAAGAAAGATCACCCCATCGCTTGACTCCACCTCACCTTGCTGTTTTAGAAGATGCAGTAGACCGATTACATGATTGGTCAGGTGAGAAAAGTAATACCGCTGTCGAAATTGATTTTTCACCCCATGAGCCTTACTTAGATCCTTTATTTCATAAAAAATGGAGACAATCATTTCTCCATGCATCAGCCAAAGCTGACTTGTCCTACTGGACGTATGGAAACCCCTTTGGCTTCGAACCTTTACGAAACCAAATCCAAAATTATTTATCAGTTGAACGGGGAATCCATGTTGATATTGAGCAAATTTTACTCACATCTGGTGCGCAACAAAGCATAGACTTAATCACACAAGCACTTCTAGTAGAGGAGGATACAGTTGCTGTTGAGGATCCTGGATTCCCTCCTGCCTGGCTGACAATGAAGTACAGAAATATGAACGTCTTGCCTGTGCAAGTCGATGAACAAGGTATAGTTGTCGACTCAATTCCTAACCAATCTAAGCTTGTTTTTGTTACACCTTCTCATCAGTCTGCAACCGGTGTAATTATGTCTGCAAAGCGGCGAAGTCAACTATTTGAACTGGCCAGGCGCAATCAATCCTGGATTATAGAAGACGACTATGATAGCGAATTTCGCCATAGTGGTGAGCCACTTCCAACATTATTTAGTCAAGAGCCTGAATGTACACTCTACCTTATGAGCTTTTCCAAAATGATTGCTCCAGGAATTCGTATTTCAGCCATTATTGGACCAGTTGAAGCAATAGCCCAAGTAGCTCGCGTACATAAACTCACTTCCAGACAACTACCTATTATGGAGCAGTTAACTCTTGCTCATTTTATTGAGCATGGTCATTTTATGCGACATATGAGACGAGTCAGAAATGTCTATCGGCGCAGGCACGAGGCCATGATAAAAGCGATTGCTACGACTAAGTTAGGAGAAGTATTTTCAGTCAAAGGCGTGGAAACAGGTCTCCATATGTTGCTGGAAGCAGATATGAATTTTAATGAAAAAGAAATGACAACTAAAGCATTAGAGAATGGGGTACGTGTCTACCCTCTCAGCCATTATTGTCTCGAAAGTAAGCGAAAGGGATGGGTATTGGGATATTCCAAGGTGGATGAAGTAGCGATTATGCGTGGCATTAGTCGATTATATTCTATTGTTAAGTGATTTCAGTATTAAAATTGGGGCTGCCCCTTTTAGGACAACCCCTTCTTTCATTTCAAAAATATCTATTACACATTGTTCTAGTTAACTAGAATTGAAAAAGCACTATATACCAATAACGCTGCCATCACAAGATTAAACTGCTTTTTATACTGTTCTAAGAGCTTTTGAAAAACCGAGCCAAATAGTGCCCAGCTAAATGTACTCGTTACACCAACTACACCTAAAAATAAGGCAAAAAGAAAATAGCTGAAATAGGAATGATAATAAGGAAGAATGAAGGTTGCCACGACTGTAATGCCAAATAAAATTCCTTTTGGATTTATAAATTGTAACAACACACCGATTATGAAGAAGCTTCCGCTGCCTTCATCACTCCCCGTATTACTATCTTTACTCATCAAAATTTTATAAGCGAGATACAACATGTAACCTACACCCAAGATTGTTAGTGGTAGCTCAATAATCGGCATAACACTCGTCAAGACGATATTAAAAACACTGCATAATAAAATAATGACAAAAAACCCAGTACCAACGCCGACACTAAACCGTACTGATTTGCTCAATCCATGCTTACTCGCAAACGCCATCGCCATAATATTATTGGGACCTGGCGTAAAACTCGTGATAATGACAAATAATAAAAATGAAAACAATGGCATTTTTACTCCCCCTCTTCTTATGTATGTTATAATGTCCGAAATAAACAACATAACGTCGTTCGTTTTATTATACATAACGAACGCTATATTGTACATCGTATAAGGAGTGAACGTATGGAGGAAATTCATCTTATTTTTGCAAGAAATTTAAAAGCAATCCGAGAGAAAGAAAAATTAAGCTTAGAAAAAGTCGCTCAATTAAGTGGCGTTAGTAAAACGATGATCGGACAAATTGAACGAGGCGAATCAAGTCCAACACTGACAACCATTTGGAAAATAGCGAATGGCTTAAAGGTTTCTTTTACGTCCCTTATCAATAATCCGCAGCCAGATACGGTCGTTGTTTTAAGAAAAGATATTCAAGTTTTGTCTGAAGACAATGGACGGTATCGCGTCTACCCTAGCTTCCACTTCCAAGAGGACAAACGTTTTGAGATTTACATGATTGAAATTGACAAGGAAGGCACATTAAGTTCGGATGCTCATCGAGAAGGTACCGAGGAATTTATTACTGTGTTTGATGGAGAAATAACGATTCGTGTTAGCGACGGTCACTATACATTAAAAAGCGGGGATTCCATAAGATTCAAAGCGGATAGACCTCACGCTTATGCTAATTTGGGAGACACATTAGCACGATTAAGTATGACAATCTATTACCCTTCATTTTAATGATTCACGGTACAAGGAGAGACTTAAGAAATGATTTATTCGATACTATTATTTATATTTGCAGGACTTGCTGAAATCGGCGGAGGTTATCTCATCTGGCTATGGTTAAAAGAAGGTAAACCCTATACTTGGGGGATTTTTGGAGGAATGGCTTTAGCATTATACGGTGTAATTGCCACCTTTCAATCGTTCCCGTCATTCGGTAGAGTGTATGCTGCTTACGGGGGCGTATTTATCGTACTGTCCGTATTATGGGGCTGGGGTGTCGATAAAAAAACGCCCGATTTTTATGACTGGTTAGGTGCCATTATCTGTTTAATTGGTGTTTCAGTAATGTTACTGGCACCACGTCAATAATTTGCATACAAAAAGCTGTCTCAAATATTTCTAAGACAGCTTTTTTTGATGGTATTACTTTTCATGTACCCAATTATTTATATAAATTGTCGAGTGCTTGGTAATCCTGCTGGTAGCGTCCACCGTCTGCTACTTCTGCATGATACAGCGCTTTTAATGCGTAGTTTTTTTGCAAATCCATATCGGCCATTAGTACTTTTAATCGGTCATGCAATTCGCGATTTTCTTTCACTAATTGCTGCATCTGTGGTTTAAAATATTTCAAGTTGTTTAGCTCCCTTAATTTATATCATGATTACTAGTATAGCACGTTTGACTTTCGAAACGGTAGTTTGACAACTAATAAGAGGCTATGCCGTCAGTGATTATTCTCACCTGGCATAGCCTCCCTCCTATCAAACTGCTTTAATGG